>CBIHMD010000226.1:0-5243 GCA_966210655.1 uncultured Thalassospira sp. | reverse complement strand
CTGCAGGCTGATGTCGATGCCCTTCGCAAGGATCTTGCCGAGGTGACCAAGACGCTTAAAGCCATAGGCAACGATACCGCAAGGACGAAGGCACAGGCTGCTGCGGAGCGCGTTCGCGAAGTGTCGGGTCAGGCACGTGACCAGTTTGATCATGCGCGTGAAGTCGCTGTGGATCAGGTGCGTGAACGCCCGCTGACCACGGTTGCCCTGACATTTGGTGTCGGCATGCTGGTCGGTCGTCTGTTGCAGAAATGATCGACCAACTGACCGACGCAATCGGTGAGATGGCAAGAGCCGCGGCAATCAAGCTTGCGGCTTTTGCCGCGATCAGCCTGATCGTTCTGACCGGTATCGGATTTTTGCTGGCGGCGGCCTATGTCGGGCTGGCCGCGAAATTCGGTGCCATTGCGGCTGCAACCGGCATTGGTGCGGGTTTGATTGCCCTTGGCCTTGTCGCACTTGCGGTCATGATGCAGCGTGATCCGAGCGATGCGGTGGCAAAGGCTGCCGGGGCGGCAAAAGCACCAGCGCGCAGCGAAGATGCGATGCTGTTTGATATGCTGATCCATGCGGCATCGGCCGGTTATGCCACCGGGCAGGGCGACCCGAAACGCATGCAGGCCGGGCTTGACAAGCTGGCGCGGGATTTATCCGATCTTGGCGCGTTTGATTTTCCCAATACGGCGGGTAATGACGATGCGGATCGTCCAGCACCTGCATCAGCACCGGCATCAGCACCGGATACTAAAATGGCGGGATAACCAATGGTTCCCGCCATTTTTCATTTCAGATTGCCGAAGCCTTATTCGCCGTGGAAACGCACCGTGCCGATAAAGGGCAGGTTGCGGTTGGCCTGTGCGTAATCAATGCCATAGCCGACGACGAATTCATCGGGAATGTCAAAGCCACAATAATGGATCGGAATTTCGACTTCGCGGCGTGACGGCTTGTTCAGTAGCGTGCAGATTTCAAGCCGGTTCGGATCGCGGGTTTTAAGCAAACGGACAACTTCCGAAAGCGTATAGCCGGTATCGATGATGTCTTCGACCAGCAGCACGTCCTTGCCGCGGATCTGACCATCAAGATCCTTGACGATGCGGACATTGCGCGAGCTTTCGGTGGAATCGCCGTAGCTTGAGGCGACCATGAAATCGACTTCGACCGGAACGGTCAGTTTGCGGGCCAGATCGGCAATGAAAACAAACGATCCGCGCAGCAGACCGACAACGATCAGTTTTTCGGTATCCTTGAAGTTTTCATTGATCCTGGCGGCAAGCGCATCGATCTGTGTGGCAATTTCGTCCGCCGTTATCAGCGGCTTGACATCATAATCGGCCATCAATCTCGGTCCTGAAGCGTTATGGGATGATTTCCCGCTTGCTATCACAAGCCGCCCCCCATGACCAGCCCGTGAATGGTAACAGAAGTATAATCCTGCGGATTTTTCCCCGTATTCCGGCAAGTTTGCACGTTGTGATTGTTCAGGCGGCCAGGGCCCTGGCCCTAAAGATCACCGGTTCGTCGCCTTCGTGCCACTGGTCATATCTGACCATCGCGGTTTCAAACCAGCGGGAATTCAGGAAATCATCAAGCCAGCGTTGCAGATGGACAAAGGGTGCTGCGTCAAACGCATCCCTGTCGGTATTGGCGAACTGTCGGACGAAGGGCGCAATCGCAAAATCGGCCAAGGCCGGGCGGGTGCCAAACAGATATTTGCCAACCGCCAGACGGCCATCAAGCCGGTTAAGGATTTTTTCCGCATCGCGGCGATGTTCGACCGGGTCGGCATCCTCGTATCGGTTGAAATATTTATAGCGGTCCAGATGATGTTTGAACGGCCCGTCATTTTGCGAAATCAGCGCCAGCATGTCTTCAAGCGTGCCGCTTTCGGGTTCGAGCCATTTTTCCGGGTCATTTTCCGCCAGCGCCCAGACCATGATTTCAAGGCTTTCGTCGATCACGCTGCCATCGGGCAGGATCAGCACGGGCACGGTGGCCTTGGGGGATGCATCGATCATGGATTGGGGTTTGTCGCGCAGGACAACTTCGCGCAGTTCGACATCCATCCCGCTTGCCAGCAGGGCCATGCGGGCGCGCATCGCATAGGGGCAGCGACGGAAACTGTATAAAACCGGACATGCTGTTTGCTTGCTCATATTACCCGATTATCCTTTGGCGCAACGCATTGCAACCGCTTATCGGGCACAAATCCGATTGTCACGCGTTAGACATTCCAGCACAGCCTTCCCATGTTCTGGAAAGGGACAGGCGGGGTCACCCAAACGCGTTAAGGCAAAAAACTTGGATCAAACGGCCCTTTTTTGCGCAAGCAGGGTTGATTTCATGGCACAGTTTGTGAAAGGACAATGCCCGTCATTTATTTCGCAAGACCCGTTGGGGGACGTGCTGGCGCGATTGCTGCGCCGTTTGCCCCGAACGCGGTCAAAAGACCAGAACCGACCTGACAGAAGCAAGGGACCAGTTACATGACACCGACCGAAATCGCCCGCGTTACCGATTACCTGCGCCGTACATTTGACAATAACCGGATCGCCGTTGATGCGCCCAAGCGCAAAGGCCACCCGATTGAAATGCGCGTTGGCGACGAGTTTGTCGGTGTTGTGCATCGTGACGAGGACGAAGGTGAAGTCAGCTATTCGCTGAATATCGTGATTCTTGAAGAGGACCTGCCGCCGGCCCCGTAAGGCTTGCGATGCGCCAATCAAAACGCCCCGTGCCCATGGCCGGGGCGTTTTTGTTTGTTTTCATCATATCGCCACGGATTGATCACAATCGTTGGACATATGAGATGTCGATTTCAATCGATTACGGAATGTCATGACACAAACCCATGATCCGCTTCCCGAAAACGGGGCAAGGCTTTCATCGATCTTTGATGCAATGTTAAACGATGGTGCCGGTGTGGTGCCCGCGCAGGGCGAAGCAAATGACATCAGCCTGGGCGCGCTGTTTGATGCGATGGGGGACAAAAGTCAGGGGGCGTTGATTGTCCTGTTTGCGCTGATTGCCTGTGTGCCGGTCCCGGGGCCAATTGCGATCCTGACCATTCGGCTGGCGTTTCTGGCCCTGCACCTGTCGATCGGGCGCAAGAAACTTTATCTGCCCGACTGGATGCGCCGCCGCAAGATTGGCCGCCGTCGCCTCGGCGGGCTTTACCGGCATATGCGGCCACGGCTGATCTGGCTTGAAAACCGGATGTCGGATCGCTGGCAGTTCTTTGTCCCAGCACAGCGCATGCCGGTCATCGGGCTGATCTGTCTGGTCATTGCCTTCATCATTGCCATTCCGATCCCGGTTCCCGGTGCGAATAGCATCCCGGCCCTGTGCCTTGTCGTTGTCGGGCTTGGGCTTGTGCTGTCAGACGGGATGGCGATTGCCGCCGGGATACTGGTTGGCGGGGTGGCGGCAACCGGGATTGCGGGCCTGACATGGTATAGCGTGACGGCGCTGGCGGCGTGATCGCTTGCAAACAAAACGGCTGCGAAATCAATCGCAGCCGTTTTGTTTTATACGGTTATGTCCGGGCCACGATCAGGCGGCCTGGGCGTCCTCGGCCTTGATGACCTTGTGGTTGTCTTCGTTCAGGCCAAGTTTCCAGTAGCTTGAGATATAAAGATCATCCTTGCCCAAGCCGCGATCATTGCGGAAATGATCGCGCAGCATTTTCATCGCGGTAAATTCGCATGCGGCCCAGACCGACGGGCGGCCATCAGTCCAGGGCAGTTTTTTGACCACATCGGGCAGGGCATTGGCATTTTCGCCCGGATGCGGGTTGATCACCCATTCGATGGTGACGTTTTCGGGCTTTTGCAAATCCTGCATGTCGGCTTCCGACGCGATTTCGATCACGGCGTAACCGCGTGCATCGGATGGCAGCGTTTCCAGATTGACCGAAATGGCGGGCAGGGCCGTCATATCGCCGACAATCAGGAACCAGTCGGCGGTGGGATCAACCAGCTTTTTCGGGCCGGGGCCGCCGATGGTGATCTGATCGCCGGGTTTGCAATTCACCGCCCAGTTCGAGGCCGGGCCGCCGTGATCGTTATCATGGCTGCCATCGCCATGCATGACGAAATCGATATCAATTTCGCGGCCCTGATCCGTAATGCGGTCATGACGCACGGTATAGGTCCGGCGCAGAACGCGGTCCTTTTCATCGCCGTCAATCGGGAAGATCAGTTTGACATACGCACTTTCCTGATCGTCGGGGAAGGATGCGATGCCGTCACCGCCCAGCGTCACGCGCAGCATGTTGGGCGTGACATTGGTTTTGCGGATAACGGTCAGATCGCGGGGTGCTGGTTTGTTCATTCCAAGCTCCTGTAGGGAATATCTGTTTTCAGGATTCCAGATTGTCGGCCATCAGGCTGGCAATTTCGTTGAAATCCGTGATTTGTTTCTGGCTTAAACCATTGGCCATGCGCGTGCGGATTTTGGCTTCTACGGCACGATATTCTTCCATCAGCGCATCGCCCTTTGGCGTCAAATGCAGGGTCTGGCTTCGCCCGTCTTCGGGATGGGGGCGGCGTTCGATCAATCCGTTTTCTTCGAGTTCCTTGACAAGCCGCGTGATGCGGCCCTTGTCCTGCCCGGTGCGGGTGGCGATTTGCTGTGCGGTGACGCCGGGGCTTTTGATGATCCATTTCAGGGTGCGCATCTGCGAAATCGGCAAGGGCATATCGGCATCCTGCAAGCCTTCGCGCATGGCACGCTTGAAAGCATGGACAAGCCGGTGAAGGGTTTCGCCGGGAACATGAGCACTGGGTGTTGTTGGCGTTTCCATGGGCTTACTCATCGATATGTTTCTTGCTTGCGCGTTCGCAAGGTGTTGCGCGTTCGCAAGGTGTTGCGGGGTTTGTCATGACTGCTTGGCGACGGCATCCGCACCATGCGGGGCGATGATGCCGGTGCGGATCGCATATTTGCGGCCCTCGCAAATGGCGGCCGAGATCAGGGCAAAGCCCGCCGCAACCCCCATGATCGCGGTCAGATCAAACGCGCCACCCGTGCCGATCAGGATTGCGGCCAGTGCCGCCCCGACCGATTGCCCGGTCAGGCGGGCGGTGGCGAGCATCCCGCCGGCACCGCCGCTTCTGTCCCGTGGGGCGCTTGTCATCATCAGGCGGTTATTGGGTGACTGGAACAGGCCAAAGCCAACGCCGCAGATCATCAGACAGGCAATGATTGCAAGGGCTGTATGCGGGCTTCCGGCCGGGATCAGG
>CBIHMD010000225.1:0-5262 GCA_966210655.1 uncultured Thalassospira sp. | reverse complement strand
CGATAATGTTTTCAAGTTCGCGCGCATTGCCCGGCCAGTCATATTTCATCAGGCTTCGGACCTGCCCGTTGGTCAGGGTCAGTTGCGGAATGTTCAGCCGCTGGCAGATATTGCGCAGGAAATGTGTCGCCAGGGGCGGGATATCGTCGGGCCGTTCGCGCAGTGGGCGGCATTCGATGGGGAATACATTGAGGCGGAAATACAGGTCTTCGCGGAAGCGGCCCAGCCGGACTTCTTCCTTGAGATCGCGGTTGGTTGCGGCAAGGAGCCTTACATTGACCTCTCGCGTGCGTTCCTCGCCGATGCGTTCGAACTTCTGATCCTGCAAAACGCGCAAAAGCTTGCCCTGAAGCTCCAGCGGGATTTCCCCGACTTCGTCCAGAAACAGGGTTCCGCCATCGGCCAGTTCGAACCGGCCAACGCGATCCCGCACAGCGCCGGTAAAGGCACCGCGGACATGGCCGAAAAACTCGCTTTCGAACAGTTCATGGGGGATGGCCGCACAGTTTACGCGCACCAGAACGCGGTCGCGCCGGTGACTTGCCTGATGGATGGCGCGCGCGATCAGTTCCTTGCCTGTCCCCGATTCCCCGGTGATCAGGACGTTGGCATCGGTCGGGGCGACCAGATCAATCTGTTTGAGCGCACTATTGATCGCCTCGGACTGGCCGATGATTTCATGGTGGTTGTTGGTCGAGAGGATTTCTTCCTGAAGATAGGCGTTTTCAAGTTCCAGCCGTTCGCGCAGGCGGTCGACTTCGGCAAGCGCCGCATGCAGCTTTTCCTCGGCAATCTTGCGTTCGGTGATATCGCGAAACACGATCACAGCACCAATCACCAGCCCATGATCGCGGATTGGGGTGGAGGTATATTCAACCCGGATCGGTTTGCCGTCGCTGCGCCAGAAAACCTCGTCATCAACGCGCCGGACGATGCCTTCGCGAAACGCATTGTAAATCGGGCAATGTTCGGCGTGATAGGGATCGCCATTCACGTGCGAATGGTGGATGATCGAATGGATTTCCCTGCCCACCAGTTCCTCGGCGGTCCAGCCCAGCATTCGTTCGGCAGCCGGATTGACAAAGGTGGTGATGCCGTCGCTGTTGACCCCGTAAATGCCTTCGCCCGCGGCACCCAGAATCAACTGGTTTTCGCGTTCGATTTCACGGAAAAAACGTTCGGCGCGCCGCCATTCGGCAATGCCTTCGCGCAGGTAATTATCGGCCTCGGCATCGACGTCGCGGCGGTGGCGGGCATCAAGATCGCACAGGATGATGATCAGGTAATCCTCGCCCTCCCAGTGCAGGGCGCGGGCTTCGTGTTCAAGCCGGATTTCGGTGCCGTCCGCATGCATCAGGTTAAGGCCCCGCGTCCAGGCAAAGCCGTGATAAAGGGCGGCCTGACTGAACACCACAAGGCTTGGCACCTGTCCCTTGTGCAGGCTGCTCATGGCGGTGGATTTCAGATCGGAAATGCTGCGGCCCAGCAAATGCGCCGCCGCCTGATTGGCGAACATGATGCGATCGCTTTGCGGATGCACCAGCAAAGTCGGATGAATATGCGATGCAAGTGCCTGTTGATACAGGGCATCCGAAACCGTTGGGGATGGCGGATTTGCAATCTGATCCATCATGATCGGCCTACGATATTTCGTAAATATGGTTACGAAATATCGTAAATTACGAAATTTCGTATGACCCGAGATTGCGCCTGTTTCGGGCCAAAGTCCAGTCTTTCCCTAGAGTTTTTCGCGCCGCACAAATCTGGCACGCCGGTTGCTGTTATCACCCCGAATATCGGTGTCGCCTGACGGGCGGCGTAAACAAAACAGGGGGTGACCACATGTCTATCAAAAGTCTGGGCGATCCATTCAGTGGCGAAAGCGATCTGCGGCATAGCAAATCGTGCGGCTGCGAGGCTTGCGCAACCGGCAAACATCACCATGCCGGTCATGACCATCACGAAGACACATACGACCTAGCATCGATGCCCGCCCATAGCGATATGGCTGTGGATGGCGCGGCGTCATCGTCTGGCAAGCTTGCCAGCAGCGAGGAAATGCTGGATCGTGCGATTGAAAGTGCGGTGGTCCGCTCTGTCTTCGGGCATAACGAGATTTCGCGTCGTTCCTTTGCCAAAATGGTTGGCAGCGGCACGATGATGGCGGCACTGGCATCGGTCCTGCCGCTTGATAAGGTCAAGGCGGCGATCCTTGATGATCTGGGCGCGCCGGAAAAGTCGAAGCTTAATATCGGTTTTGTTCCGATCACCTGTGCCACACCGATCATCATGGCCCAGCCGATGGGCTTTTATGAGAAATACGGTCTTGATGTTGATGTGATCAAAACCGCGGGCTGGGCGGTCGCACGTGACAAGTCATTGAACAATGAATATGACGCGTCGCACATGCTGACCCCGATGCCGCTTGCCATCACCATGGGGGCCGGTTCGACCGCGACCCCGTTCCTGATGCCGGCAGTTGAAAACATCAACGGGCAGGCGATTGTCCTTCATAACGACCACCTTGATAAACGCGATCCCAAACAGTGGAAGGGCTTCAAGTTCGGTGTGCCGTTCGAATATTCGATGCACAACTTCCTGCTGCGTTATTACGTCGCCGAACATGGCCTTGACCCGGATAAGGACATCCAGATCCGTGTCGTTCCGCCGCCCGAAATGGTCGCGAACCTGCGTGCCGGTAACCTTGATGGCTATCTGTCACCTGATCCTTTCAACCAGCGTGCCGTCTGGGAAAAAATCGGCTTCATCCACACCCTGACCAAGGATATCTGGGAAGGTCACCCGTGCTGTGCATTTGCCTGTTCCAAGGCATTTGCCGATGAAATGCCCAATACCTATGGCGCACTTCTGAAATCGATTGTCGATGCGACGCAATACGCATCCAAGCCGGAAAACCGCAAGGAAATTTCGGCCGCGATTGCGCCAACCAACTATCTGAACCAGCCGGTGCCGGTCATCGAGCAGGTCCTGACCGGGCGGTATGCCGATGGTCTGGGCGAGGTCAAAAACGTGCCGGATCGCATCGATTTCGATCCGTTCCCGTGGCATTCGATGGGTGTGTGGATTCTGACGCAGATGAAGCGCTGGGGCTATATCGACGGCGATGTCGATTACAAGAAAATCGCCGAAGAGGTCTATGTCGCGACCGATTGCGCCAAGATCATGAAAGACCTTGGCTACGAAGCGCCAAGCAGCACCTATCAGAAATACACGATCATGGGCAAAGAGTTCGATCCCGATCAGCCCGAGGCCTATGTCAACAGCTTCCCGATTGGCAAAGGGGTAAGCTGATATGATCGCATCCCTGAATGCCAGGGCGCTGCTGTTGTCTGCTGTTTTGCTGGCGGTTCTTCTTGGAATATGGGAGGCCGCCAGCCCCCAGCAGAAACTGGGCAGTGAACTGACGGAATATGAAATCCTGATGGGCGGGGCAGAGCCAAAGGCCGCTGTGCCGCCGCCATCGGCGGTGTTCGTCAAGGCGTGGGAAGAACTTTCCAACCCTTTCTATGATGCCGGTCCCAACGACAAGGGGATTGGCATTCAGATCGGTTATTCGCTTTATCGCGTGCTGTCGGGATATTTTCTGGCCGCTGCAATTGCCATTCCCGCCGGGTTTCTGATTGGCATGTCACCATTGATGTATCGGGCACTTGATCCGTTCATCCAGATACTCCGCCCGATTTCGCCGCTGGCGTGGATGCCGCTTGCACTGTTTGTCATTCAGGACAGTCAGGCATCGGCGATTTTCGTGATCTTTATCTGTTCGATCTGGCCGATGCTGATCAATACGGCCTTTGGGGTTGCCGGTGTGCGCAAGGACTGGGTCAATGTCGCGCGTACCCATGAACTGGGCACGCTTAAAACCGCGTGGATCGTCATCCTTCCGGCGGCGGCACCCACCATCCTGACGGGGATGCGGATTTCCATCGGGATTGCGTGGCTGGTGATTGTGGCCGCCGAGATGCTCGTGGGCGGTACCGGCATTGGCTATTACGTCTGGAACGAATGGAACAATCTGGATCTGACCAGTGTGATCTTTTCGATCCTGATGATCGGCCTTGTCGGCATGCTTCTTGATACGGCGTTCGCCTATTGCGCCCGCCTTGTGCAGTACCAGGAATAAGGAAAAGCACCATGCCAACACCCTTCCTGAGCGTACAGGGACTAAGCAAACGGTTTCCCGGCCCCAAGGGATCCGATCCGTTGACCGTATTTGAAAATGTCAATCTTGGCATCGAAAAGGGCGAATTTGTCTGCATCATCGGTCATTCGGGCTGCGGCAAATCGACGATCCTCAATATCCTTGCCGGGCTGGACGAGCCGACCGATGGGGCGGTGATCATGAATGGCAAGGAAGTATCGGGGCCAAGTCTTGATCGCGGTATCGTGTTTCAGAACTATTCCCTGTTGCCGTGGTTGTCCGCGCTTAAAAACGTGACCTTTGCCGTGCAGGCGCGTCATCGCAACTGGACCAAGAAACAGGTCCATGATCATTCGGTCAAATATCTGGAAATGGTCGGACTTACCGGCGGGGCGGAGCTTCGCAAGCCATCGCAATTATCAGGTGGCATGCGTCAGCGCGTTTCGATTGCGCGTGCCTTTGCCATTCAGCCGGAACTTTTGTTGCTGGATGAGCCGTTTGGGGCATTGGATGCCCTGACACGGGGCAGCATTCAGGATGAGTTGATCCGCATCTGGGCCGGGTCGGATCAGACCGTCTTCATGATCACCCATGATGTCGACGAGGCGATCCTTCTTGCCGACCGCATCCTTCTGATGACCAACGGTCCGTATGCGCGGGTGGCGGAATCGGTGCAGGTCGATATCGAACGCCCGCGTGTTCGCGCCGATATCATCCATCATCCCGACTATTACGATATTCGCAACCATCTGGTCGAATTCCTTGCCAAGCGGTCCCGCGAACTGGCCGGGAAACGCGACGAGGATGGCGTTTCCGAACCGAACGTCATCCGTTTTGGCCTGAACGGGCCGGTTGCCAATAAATCCAACAAAGGTGCCGGGGAAACACCTGCGCGTGCGCGGGTGGTGAATGGTGCCGACTAATCCGTAACGACACAGACAGTGAAGTGGAGAAAAGCTGTGAAAAAAGCAGATGTGAAAGAACTGATCATTACGTCCAAAAAGGCCAAGGGCCTTGGCTGGGAAGAAATCGCCAGCAAGATCGGCATGTCCCCGGTCTGGACCACGTCGGTCTGCCTTGGCATGAATTCCGCGCCGAAG
>CBIHMD010000224.1:0-5297 GCA_966210655.1 uncultured Thalassospira sp. | reverse complement strand
TAGCTGCGCAGTTCCGGCAAATTGGAAAAAAGTTCAAGGGCTGTGGGGTTTGCGAGTGCTTCCTGATTCTTTACAGGACGGCCATGCACAACATCCCGTACGGCCAGTTCGGTGATTTTTCCCGACTTCGTTCGTGGGATATCGGCCACCGCAATAATCTTTGCCGGGACATGGCGCGGGGTGCACTTGTTCCTGATCTGTTTGCGTATACGGTCTATCAGAAGCTCGTCGAGCTGATATTTTTCGCGCAGCACAACGAAAAGAACGACCCGAACATCGTTATCCCATTCCTGACCGATGACGATGGATTCTTGAATTTCAGGAAGCTTTTCGACCTGGCGGTAAATCTCGGCGGTGCCGATACGAACACCACCAGGGTTAAGTGTGGCATCGGATCTGCCATAGATAACCATACCGCCCTCGTCATCAAGTTCGACATAATCGCCGTGGCACCAGATGTTATCGAAGCGGTTGAAATAGGCATCTTTGTAACGCGCGCCATCGGGGTCGTTCCAGAAGCCAATTGGCATGGACGGGAAGGGCGCAGTACAGACCAGTTCACCCTTTTCGTTGCGAATTGGTTTTCCGTTATCATCAAAGACATCAACAGCAAGGCCCAGGGCGCGGGTCTGGATGATGCCGCGTTTGACCGGCAAGACCGGACAGGCAAGAACAAAGCAACCCAGAATATCCGTGCCCCCCGAAATCGATGCCAAATGAATGTCGTGCTTTATATCACGATAGACATAATCGAAACTTTCCGGTGCCAATGGCGACCCGGTTGATGTCATGGCGCGCACGGTCGACAGATTATGGGTTTCGCGTGGTTTAAGCTCGGCCTTGGCCAGTGCGTCGATATATTTGGCAGATGTCCCGAACAGGGTCATGCCTTCGGCATCGGCATAATCAAACAGGATATTGCCACTGGGGTAGAACGGGGATCCATCATAAAGCAGCAGCGTCGCACCGGCTGCGAGGCCGCCCATCAACCAGTTCCACATCATCCAGCCGCATGTGGTGAAATAGAATACCCGATCCCCCGGAACCACATCGCAGTGCAGGACATGTTCCGACACCTGTTTAAGAAGTGTCCCGCCTGCGCCATGCACGATGCATTTCGGCTTGCCGGTCGTACCAGAAGAAAACATCACATAAAGCGGGTGATTGAATTCGATCTGTTCAAATACGATCTTTTCCGCGCTGAAGGAGCCTAGGAAATCATCGTAGGAAACCCCACCGCGGATGCCAGTCGTATTGGTGCCATCAAAGGCATATTTGACAATTACAACCTTCCGGATCGATGGGATGCGATCAATAACATCGCGGACCTTTTCGCGAATGTCATGGCTTTTGCCATTATAATGATAGCCATCGACCGTGATCATGAGTTTGGGTTCGATCTGACCGAACCTGTCAACGACGCCCTGAACGCCGAAATCGGGGGAGGCAGAGGACCATGTCGCACCGATTGCAGCCGTACCCAGCATGGCGATAACGGTTTCGATCATGTTGGGCATGTATCCGCAGACGCGATCACCTTTGGTGATGCCTTCGGCACGAAGGGCTTGTGAGAATTTCGACACTGCGATGTTCAGGTCGCACCATGAAATCCGGGTTTTGACCTTGTCTTCGCCCCAGAAAACGAGTGCGTCGGTATCATCGTCGCGCACCAGCAGGTTTTCCGCAAAATTCAGGCGTGCATTCGGGAAGAACTTGGCACCGGGCATTTTGTTGCCGTCGACAAGTACCGTATCGCCCCAGCTCTCGGCCTTCAGACCAGCATAGTCTATGATTGCGGGCCAGAAATCTTCCTTGCGGGCAATGGACCAGTCATAGAGCGCGTGGAAGCTGTCCAGTTTCAAGCTGTGCTTTTCGTTAACCCAGTTGCGAAAACGGGTGACATTGGCGTTTTCAACGCGGGTTGGGCTGGGCTGCCAAAGCAAATCGCTCATGATGGATCCTTTGTTTCCGGCCTGTTTTCTTGCAACTACCGACCATTTTTAAATATCAAATCGGTATCTCCCTACCACTTTTTTACGGGGAATTATGTTGCACGGCAAGAAAAGTCATGGGGCAGGTGACGGGAAGCATGAATAATCTTGCGAAAGGCCCTGTTTTTACGTGTTGGGAAAATCACATAGTTAATTGAAAATATTGATTATTTCATGATCTTTTCTTGTTTTCGACAAGGTGCATGGCACAGTCAGGTTTTGTGAAATATTGTAACTAAGTAACCGAAAAATCCGAAATTTTGTTCGATTGTGTTGTAGTTAAGGGGCATTGTGCGATGCGGCATCCCGAAACGGCTTGCGCTTGCCGATATGCTGATTACTCTGTCGCCAATGATGCCACCATCCGGAGCTATTACCATGTCCAGGATCGACGAAAGCCGGGTATTTGTGCCCGTAAATATTGCTGTTCTGACGGTGAGTGACACCAGAACGCTTGAAAATGATACATCTGGCCAAATCCTTGTCGAACGGATCAAGGCCAAAGGGCATAGGGTTGCCGCGCGTACCATTGTAAAGGATGATTTCGATGCGATTGTATCGCAGTTCAGGCAATGGTGTGACGATCCGGAAATTGACGTGATCATCAGCACGGGCGGCACCGGTGTTACCGGGCGCGATGTCACGACAGAGGCGCATCAAAAGGTTTACGACAAGGAAATACCGGGATTTGGCGAGCTGTTTCGCTGGCTTTCATATGCCAAGATCGGTACATCAACGGTCCAGTCACGGGCGACCGCCGGGGTTTCGTGCGGGACCTATATGTTTGCCCTGCCGGGGTCAAATGGTGCCTGCAAGGATGCCTGGGATGACATTCTGTTCTATCAACTCGACATTCGCCACCGGCCTTGCAATTTCGTCGAACTGATGCCGCGTTTGAGCGAAAAGTAAACTGTCGTTTTGACTGGTGTCAGACACGACCAGCTTCCTACAGGACGATTTAATGGAAATTATCACTGATCCCTTCTTCTATCTTGTCGGGATTCCGGCGGTTTTGATTGCCGGTGTGTCCAAAAGCGGTTTTGGTGGCGGGCTTGGTGTCATGGCGGTTCCGTTAATGGCATTGGCGCTGTCACCGCAGGCCGCTGCGGCAATTATGTTGCCGATATTGTGTCTGATGGATGTTGCCAATGTCTGGGCATATCGCAAGAACTGGGATCGCCGCAACATGATGATCCTGATCCCGGCCGCGCTCCTTGGTATCCTGATCGGCACATTATCGTTCAGCTATCTGAATGAATATGCCGTGAAGCTGATCATAGCCCTGATTGCCATCGGCTTTACGCTGGGCCACTGGTTTCGCGGAAAGAAGCGTGGCGATGAAGCCAAGCCTGCCAATTGGGGCAAGGGATCGTTTTGGGGCGCCATTGCCGGTTTTACCAGCTTTGTCGCGCATGCAGGCGGTCCGCCGGTTTCTGTATTCCTGTTGCCTCAGCGAATGGACAAGACGGTTTTTGTCGGTACGACCGTCATGTTCTTTATCGTTGTCAATTATGTGAAGCTGATTCCGTACTGGTATCTCGGGCAATTTGGGGGCGCTAATCTTGGCACCGCGCTTGTTCTGGTTCCGGTGGCGCTTTTCGGAACGTGGCTTGGCCTCTGGGCGCATGACAAGGTCAATGCAAAGCTGTTTTACCGGGTGTGCTATACATTGCTGTTTGTGACCGGTTTAAAGCTGCTGTCGGATGCGGTTATGCATTTCGCCGCCATTTGACAGGGATGTTTTTTTGCCAATGTTCGTTCAATGCTGAACGGGGCAAAGGTTTGTATCGTTGATTTCCCGATTTTGATACGCAAACAAAATTTTATCCCGAAATATCTCTCTCGAATCGAATTTAATTTTTAAATTGATTTAAGGCTGGTGCTCGGTAAGCAGAGACGCCTGCGTTCCTGCGCTATCGCAAGGGTTAGTTTTGCCCCTTTAGTTGGGCTCTTTGAATAATACCTACGTATTACGTTAAAATACGTATGTTATTTGTGATGTTTGCTCACAAGTGTTTCATGAAAATGGAATGTAACGATATGCATCTGAGATTGTTGCAGAAATTTTGAACCAGATTTCCGTGTGGTTTTAATAAAACTAATGAATGGTGTGCGGTTTCCACTCAGGATTTTGAAGGAAAACAAACAAGAAAAGGGAACCACACTCATGCCTGAGAGAATTCTGAACGCCGCCACCAAAATGTCTGAGCTCACCACTGCGAAAGTTGGCGAGATACAGAATGTCACAAGAGTAGCCAAGATTCTGGCGATGAATGCCTTGATTGAAGCCTCGCGTGCCGGGGATGCCGGACGAGGCTTTGCCGTTGTCGCAAACGAGGTCAACAGCATATCCCAACAGATTACATCCATTGCAAACGAGCTGCAGGGATTGTTTGCCGATGAGGCGCGTGATTTGCGCGCAACGGCCCAGACGGTAAGGGGATCGCGCCTGTCTGATCTGGCGCTGTATGTCATCGAACTCATTGACCGAAATCTGTATGAGCGAAGTTGCGATGTCCGTTGGTGGGCAACCGATAGTGCCGTTGTCGACGGGTGTGTCAAAGCAAATGACCCGAAGGCGTTGGGCTGGGCTTCCAAGCGTCTTGGTGTGATCCTTGATTCTTATACCGTTTATCTAGATTTGTGGATTGCCGACCGGCATGGTCGGGTGATCGCCAACGGGCGCCCGGAACGTTATGACGTGCAGGGGGTCGATGTCAGTTCGGCGGCGTGGTTCAAACAGGCGATGGCAACCCGCAACGGTGGTGAATATGCCGTGGCCGATATTGAAACCAGCACGGAACTTGGCGGGAAATCTGTCGCAACTTATGCGACCGCGGTGCGGGCCGGTGGCGAAGCGGATGGCGAGGTTATTGGCGCGATGGGGATTTTCTTTGACTGGGAAAGTCAGGCGGAATCCGTTGTAAATTCTATCAGTCTTCCACCAGAAGAGCGCGAGCGTACTTCGATCATGATTGTCGATCGTGACTGCAAGGTGATTGCATCGTCTGATCATCTGGCGCGTGCGGGTGAGTTTTTGTCGTTGCGCATGGATGGTTCAAAAAAGGGTTCTTATCTGCTTGATGACGAAAGCATTGTTGCGCATGCCTTGACGCCAGGTTTCGAGACTTACGAGGGGCTTGGCTGGCGCGGCGTGATCATCCAAAAACCGGCGCACAGCTCGTCCGTTCGGCAAATGCGGGCAGGGGCGAGCAATATCAGCGAACTTGTGCAGAGGCAGCGTCTGGCCAGCTAGTCCTGAGTGCAAAATTTATCAGGAGTTGAATTTAAGGGCGGGAATTATCC
>CBIHMD010000223.1:0-5301 GCA_966210655.1 uncultured Thalassospira sp. | reverse complement strand
AAGCTGTACCCGCAAATGCAGTTCCTTGAGCTGGCGGTCATCGACCTCGGCCGGGGCATTCATCATCAGATCCTGCGCCTGCTGGTTCAGCGGGAAGGCAATGACTTCGCGAATGTTCGGCTCGTCAGCCAGAAGCATGACGATACGGTCAACACCCGGGGCCGAACCACCGTGCGGCGGGGCGCCGAATTTGAACGCGTTGATCATGCCGCCAAAGCGATCATCAACAACGTCCTTGCCATAACCGGCAATCTCGAACGCCTTGTACATGATGTCCGGGCGGTGGTTACGAATGGCACCCGATGACAGTTCGATACCGTTACACACGATGTCATACTGCCACGCCTTGATATCAAGCGGGTTCATGCTTTCAAGTGCTTCAAGCCCGCCTTGCGGCATCGAGAACGGGTTGTGGCTAAATTCGATCTTGCCGTCGTCGTCTTCCTCGTACATCGGGAAATCAACGATCCAGCAGAATTTGAACATGCCGTCTTCACGAAGACCCAGTTCATCGCAAACCTTGTCGCGCGACTTGCCAGCAAATTTCGCGGCAGCCAGTTCCCTGTCACAGGCAAAGAAGACCGCATCGCCATTGGCAACGCCGGTGACTTCCTTGATTTTCGCGATGCGTTCAGCATCAAGATTTTTGGCAATCGGGCCTTTGGCTTCGCCGGTTTCATCATAAACGATGTAACCAAGACCCGCCGCACCTTCTTCGCGCGCCCAGGCGTTCAGCTTGTCAAAGAAGCTGCGCGGGCGGCCTGCGGCCCCCGGTGCCGGAATGGCGCGAACCACCGAACCCTTTTCAATGTTCGAGGCAAAGATGCCGAAATTCGAACCGCGGAAGGCTTCGGTCACGTCAGACAGGATGATCGGATTGCGAAGGTCAGGCTTGTCCGAGCCGTATTTCGCCATCGATTCATCAAACGGAATGCGCGGGAACGGAAGCGGTGTTACGTCACGACCACCGCCGAATTCGACGAAGATGTCATGGAGAACCGGTTCGATCGCGTCAAACACATCGTCCTGGGTGGCAAAGGCCATCTCGAAGTCGAGCTGATAAAACTCGCCCGGCGAACGGTCGGCACGGGCGTCTTCATCGCGGAAGCACGGTGCGATCTGGAAATAACGGTCAAAGCCCGAAACCATCAGAAGCTGTTTGAACTGCTGGGGGGCCTGCGGCAGGGCATAAAACTTGCCCGGATGCATACGCGACGGCACGAGGAAGTCACGCGCGCCTTCCGGCGAGCTTGCCGTCAGGATCGGGGTCTGGATTTCAAGGAAGCCCTGTGCGATCATTTTCTGACGCATTGCCGAAATCACACGCGACCGCAGAACGATGTTCGAATGAACGCTTTCGCGACGCAGGTCAAGGTAACGGTGACGCAGGCGGATTTCCTCGCCATATTCGGCATCACCAAATACCGGCATCGGCAGGACGTCGGCAGACGACTGGACTGCGATATTGGATGCGTAAACCTCGATCTCGCCGGTCGGCAGGTTCGGGTTGACGGTTTCGGCGGTCCGTTTGACGACCTTGCCATCCACCGTGATCACACTTTCGGCGCGCGACTTTTCAAGAACCGCGAAAAGCGGGCTTGAGATGTCGATCACGATCTGGGTGATGCCGTAATGGTCGCGCAAATCGACAAACAGAAGATTGCCGTGGTCGCGCTTGCGGTGGATCCAGCCGGACAGGCGCACTTCCGCATCGGCGTCAGAGGCGCGCAACGCATTACAATTGTGTGAGCGATAAGGATGCATGGTCTTTCCAGGTTGCTTTGTATGCTTGGTATTTCGGGCCACAAATTTGGCGCAAAGGTGCATGGCTGCACCGCGCTGTCAAACAAAAAAGCACCGCAAACCGACCGTCCCGGTCAATTCGGGGCGATCAAATCGGGTGATCTGTCTGTTTGCGCGACGCGGCGCTTGAAATTCTGCGGTATAAAACGCTGCCAAAGGCCCGGCGTCAAGTGCCCGTCGCAACGGTCTGCATTGCGGGCCGGAATTTCAGGTTGGCGGCGCGCCGATGCCTTGCAGATCCCTGACCTTTACAAACCGGATCAGACGCCCGGTTTCAGGGCGGACATCCGCCCAGTGATCAATATCGAACTCATAGTGGCAAAGCCCGCAGGTTGGATATTTCCGGTTCATCTGCAACAACGCCTCGCCATCACCATCGCCAAAAAGCTGGGCGGCGAAATCCTCCATCCCCGGATTATGGCCGACCATCATCACACAACGGGCCTCGTCATGGGTCTGAACAAGGCAGTCCAGCAATGCCTTCTCGCTCGCCATATAGAGGTCTTCGCTATAGATCACATCCGACGCGGTTGCGAAATCGCGCCCCAGCAACGTCAATGTCTGCACGGCACGTGCCGCCGTCGAACACCAGATCAGATCGGGCATCAGCCCCTCATCATGCAGGTAGCGCCCCATCATCGGGGCCGCCTTTTCGCCGCGCCGGTTCAGTTCCCGGTCGTGATCGGATCGGGATGGATCGGTCCAGCTTGATTTTGCATGCCTGAGCAGGAGCAGTGTCTTCATAAATCGGTATCCGGTAATCTCTGGAAAGCAGACTTTTGCATGTCACATAGGGCGCTGTGAAGCCATCATAAAAACTGACTTAAAAATTTAAGAAAATTGCACCCCGACAAGCAGTTATCCTATACTCCAATCGCAACCGGGAACTGTCGCTTTATTTCAAGGACACAAACCCACTTTCGCAGGAGGCATAGCGTGACCCACGCCGCCGTTATTCCATCAAGCGCAATCACACTTGATTCGGACAAGCGCTTTATAAACCGCGAACTTTCGTGGCTGGCCTTTAACGGTCGCGTCCTTGAAGAGGCACAAAACAAACGTCACCCGTTGCTTGAACGTGTACGGTTCCTGTCCATTTCGGCCAGCAACCTTGACGAATTTTATATGGTGCGTGTTGCCGGTCTGGTCGGACAGTTGCGCGCAAGCATGACCAAGGTCAGCCAGGATGGCATGAGCCCGTCCGAGCAGCTTCGCGCCATCACCTATGACGCCAACCAGTTGATGCAGGACCAGCAACGCATCTGGCAGCAGATCAGCTCCGAGATGGAAAAGCACGGCATTTCCGTGATCGGGCCGGAAGACCTGACCCAGACAGACCGCAAATGGCTTGATGGCTATTTCATGCGCGAAATCTTCCCGACGCTCACACCGCTTGCCATTGATCCGTCGCATCCCTTCCCGTTCATTCCGAACCTTGGCTTTGCGATTGTCATGCAGTTGTTTGACCCGGCAGACGGGCACAATATGCGTGGTCTCATCCCGGTACCGCCGAAAATCGGGCGTTTCCTGCGCCTGCCGGGCCGGACGGAACGCTATCTGCCGCTGGAACAGGCGATTGTCCTTTATCTGGATAAGCTGTTCCCCGGTTTCGATATGATCGAACACGGCCTGTTCCGTGTTATCCGTGACTCGGACGTTGAGATCGAAGAAGAAGCCGAAGATCTGGTGCGCGTTTTCAAAACCGCGCTGAAACGCCGTCGCCGTGGCAGCATCATCCGGCTTAAAGTCAATGCCAAGATGCCCGAAGACCTTCTTGATTTCGTGGTCGACGAACTTTCTGTCGCCCCCGAAGAAGTCGTCAAGGTCGACGGCCTTGTCGGGCTTGTCGATGTCAAACAGCTGATCGATTCCGATCTGCATCATGACCTTCTGTTCCAGCCCTATGGCGCGCGTTACCCGGAACGGGTCCGCGACTTTGGCGGCGACTGCTTTGCCGCGATTGGCAAAAAGGACATCGTCGTTCATCACCCGTTCGAGGATTTCGACGTGGTGGTGCAGTTCCTGTTGCAGGCTGCGCGTGACCCCGAAGTCGTCACCATCAAACAGACGCTTTATCGCACATCGGAAAACAGCCCGATCGTCAAGGCCCTGATTGCGGCTGCCGAGGCAGGCAAATCGGTTACGGCCATGGTGGAGCTGAAGGCGCGCTTTGACGAGGAAGCGAACCTGCGCTGGGCGGCGGATCTTGAGCGTGCCGGTTGTCAGGTTGTCTATGGCTTCCTTGACTGGAAAACACATGCCAAGGTGTCGCTGGTGGTTCGCCGCGAAAGCCACGGGCTTCGGACCTATGTGCATTTCGGGACCGGCAACTATCACCCGATCACCGCGAAATTCTATACCGATATTTCGTTCTTCTCGTGCGATCCGGCATTGGGGCGTGACGCGGCCAGCATCTTTAATTTCATGACCGGCTATGCCACCCCGCGCTCGCTTGAGAAAATCGCCATTGCGCCGCATACATTGCGCCCGACCCTTCTGACCCATATTGATCAGGAAATCCAAAACTGTCAGGCGGGTAAACCGTCGGGCATCTGGGCCAAGATGAACAGCCTTGTCGATCCGGTGGTGATTGATGCGCTTTATCGCGCCAGCCAGGCCGGGGTTCATATCGAACTGGTGGTGCGCGGCATTTGCTGTTTGCGGCCGGGTGTGCCGGGCCTGTCAGAAAATATTCGCGTTAAATCCATCGTCGGTCGGTTCCTTGAACATTCGCGTATTGTCGTCTTTGCAAACGGCGCAAAACTGCCATCGCGCAAGGCCAAGGCGTTCATTTCGTCCGCCGACTGGATGCCGCGCAACCTGAACCGTCGTGTCGAAACGCTGGTCCCGGTGGAAAACCCCACTTGCCAACGCCAGATTGTCGAACAGATCATGATTGCAAATCTGAAAGATACGGCGCAGGCTTGGTATTTGCAGCCCGACGGGTCATATGAGCGGTGCGAAGCAGACGAAAACGCGTTTTCGTCTCATCAGTATTTCATGACCAACCCGTCACTTTCAGGCCGCGGCAGCGCGCTTAGCGAGGAAGACCCCAATGTTCCCGTGCTGCAGCTTGATGATTAACGAGTGCATACCTAGACAGGTTCAACCAACCGCATGCTGACTGACCAAAGGGTTTCCAACCGTATCGCCATCATTGATGTTGGCTCGAACTCGGTGCGTCTTGTTGTGTTTGATGGCATGACACGCGCACCGGCCCCGATTTTCAACGAAAAGGTGATGTGCGGACTGGGGCGTGATCCGGAAAATACCGGACGGCTCAACCCCGAAGGCGTTGAAATGGCAACCGCTGCCCTGCGGCGGTTCGCCCGGCTGTTGCGTGCGATGAAGGTCACACGTGTCGATATCCTTGCCACTGCTGCCGTCCGCGCCGCCAGCGACGGGCAGGCATTTTGTGATCGCGTGCATGCGGAAACCGGTTTAACCGTCAAGGTGATCGACGGGCTTGAAGAAGCCCGTCTTTCGGCCTTTGGCATT
>CBIHMD010000222.1:0-5325 GCA_966210655.1 uncultured Thalassospira sp. | reverse complement strand
CTTAAACAGAAAATGCGAGATTTCGCATATATTTACATAAATCAATACCATCAAGATGATAGAAAATACGATTTGCTTTATGAGTGCGATTTCAAAGCGGAGAAGTTTGGAAATATCGCGTTCTTGCATTTTGTTGATCCAAAGACGTTTGCAGCTTTGATGATCCAAGACGAAAAGGCGGATCGTTTACTACTTGCTGCACTTGGTCAGCGTTACGAGAATGCGCAGGGACATAAAATTTGTAGTCTTCATCAGGAACGTGAATGGTTAATTGACCTATTAGATGAAGTTCTGTCTTTGGTTGAGGGGGCAAAACCACCTCATAAAACTATACTTATGCTTCAGGTGAGGGCGGCATTCCAAAAATTTTCTCAATTTCTTGGATTCTCTCTGGTTTTGCTCAAAGATAAGAGTGGCGAAATTGAAGATGGAAGCTGAACGGTTTATGGATATTGTCAACCTGAGAGCTCAAGAAGAAAAGCTGGTCTTTGATCGCTTTGACGAGGAAACGGCGTGGGAAATCGGATCGGCCCTCGTGGCAGTGGCACGGGCACAGAGAGCCCCGGTTGTCGTCGATATCCGTACATCTGATCGCACCCTGTTCCACGCGGCCCTTTTGGGCGCAAAACCCGCCAATGATTCCTGGGCATATCGCAAAAGCAATCTGACGCTTCGCGAACATCAATCATCGATGCAGTTTGGATTGGCGTTGAAGGCCAAGGGCAAAACGCTTGCCGATCACGGGATTGATTTCGCCGATTATGCCGACCACGGCGGCAGTTTTCCGGTTCGCGTCAAAGGCGTTGGCGTGATCGCGGCAATCACCGTTTCCGGCCTTGCCTCGCACGAGGATCACGGGATGATTGTTGGCGTTCTTGAAGATTTTCTTGGGGTTTCGGCCTGATACGGTTCGGTTTCGGGTATCGGGTTATCGGCCAATGATCGTCAGCCAACTTTCAGTTCGGCAGGACGGGCTTCTGCCCATTTAAGCAGGGCATCCAATGCGGGGCACAATGATTGGCCCCATTCGCTCATGCGATATTCGACCTTGGGCGGGACCACCGGATAAACCTTGCGTTCGATTATACCATCGGCTTCAAGCTGGCGAAGCTGCTGGGCGAGCATCTTCTGCGAAATGCCGGGGATCAGCTTTTCCAGATCTGAATAGCGTTGGACCTTGCCACCGAACAGATGGAAAAGAATAATCAGTTTCCATCGGCCTTCGAGCATCTTGAAGATTGTTTCGACATCTGATGCCGCGGTGACCGGGGTGTAGGTTTTTGCCATGTTTGGAACCTGTTAGTTACTTACTTTAAAGTACGTACTTCCCAAAATGTGAGTTTGTTTGAAAAATGCCTGTCTGACAAGCAAGCAGACAGGAACAAACGACATGATCAAACTCCCCGAACCGATCATCACATATTTTGATCCCGCCAATAGCGTTGAGCAAAAGGCGGTGGCTTTCAATGGCACTGCAATTGTCGAAGACGAAAACCAACGCCATCAGGGACGACCTGAAATCGGGAAGTGGATGGCGGACGTCAAAGCAAAATACAACTTTGTGGCCGAGCCGATTGACGTTGTTCATGCAGATGAAAAATTTACCGTGAAAGCCAGGGTCAGCGGCGACTTTCCCAACAGTCCGATTGAACTTGATTACCGGTTCGAACTTGCGAATGGCGGGATTGAAAAGCTTCTGATCGGTTAGGCGACAGCGACTTCTTGCACAACTTTCCAAGTAAAATGAGCGACCATAAAATGTTTCAGCTT
Organism: uncultured Thalassospira sp.; assembly: GCA_966210655.1. Classification (GTDB taxonomy): domain Bacteria; phylum Pseudomonadota; class Alphaproteobacteria; order Rhodospirillales; family Thalassospiraceae; genus Thalassospira. The sequence goes on along the minus strand of CBIHMD010000222.1, from coordinate 3,555 downwards.
CCAGATCCTGCGCAGGAATTTGCGCAGAAACGCATAGTTGTGACCGGCGGCACCAAAGGTACAGGAAAGGCCGTTTTTGAGCGCATGATGGCCGGTGGGGGAACCTTGATCACGGCAGCCCGCGGCGAGAAGCCCGATGATATCGCCAGCGATTGCTATGTGCAGGCTGACCTTTCGACCACGGCCGGCGTCAAAAAACTGGCCGCAGCCGCACGCGAACGCATGGGAGGAGTTGATATCCTGATCCACGTTCTGGGCGGGTCATCAAACCCGTCCGGTGGCTTTGCCGTGATCGACGATGCCAGTTGGGAAAAGGAACTGAACCTTAACCTGATGTCGGCTGTGCGACTTGATCGCTGTCTGTTGCCCGAAATGATCGCGCGTGGCAGCGGTGCTGTTGTGCATACATCGTCAATTCAGCGCCGCTTGCCGCTATTTGATGCAACAACGGCCTATGCCGCAGCAAAGGCAGCACTTACGACTTACAACAAGGTTCTTTCGAAGGAAGTTGGTCCCAAGGGCGTGCGGGTTAATGCTGTTGCGCCGGGGTGGATTTATACCGATGCATCAAAGGCGATGGTCGAACGGATTGCAGAAGGCGGCGGCATCACCCAGGAAGCCGCACGCCAAAGCATTCTTGATGCATTGGGAGGCATTCCATTGGGACGTCCGGCGCAGCCCGAAGAAGTGGCTGAATTGATTGCTTTTCTGGCATCAGATCGGGCGTCATCGATTCATGGCGCAGAATACACCATTGATGGCGGTACGGTGCCGACGGTCTAGGAAAAGTACAACGCAGCCCGGTCAGCTGGACTGATCGACATGTTCGATATCGGGATCAATTCCGGCAAAACTGGGCAGGGCTGTGCTCATCCATAGATGCTTTTTGGCTTTGAAAGGCGTCGGGTCGTCGAAGCTGCCAAGCCTGAAATCGAGGAAGTCGGGATAGTCGCCGTGCCGCCAGGTAAGGCTTGATCCGCATTTCGGACAAAAGCCGCGAAACCGGTTGGGCGAACTTTCAAACTCGGCCGGTTTGCCATCCCATTTCAGGGTCGCGGTCGGAAAGGTGACAAAGGTTGAAACGCCTGAGCCACTATCCTTGCGGCACATGCCGCAATGGCAATGATTGCCGCCCGTTGGCTCGCCCGAAATAGAAAAGCGCACCGCGCCGCACAGACAGCCGCCGGTATGAAGATCGGTGGTTCTGGTGGTGGGCATGGTGCGCTTTTCCTTTTTGATCCGGGCTTATTCCGCCGGAACGCCCGTCGTGGTGGAATATTCGAAATGGAATTCCTTGTCCGGGAACAGGTAGCTGCGCGCGGAATGGATGGCGCTGGCACCCTCGGCAAAGCCTGACAGGATCAGTTTCAGTTTGTGGTCATAGGTCGCGATATCGCCAATCGCGAAGATGCCCGGAACCGAAGTCGCCATGGTGGCCTGCGTCACACCGATATGGTTGCGATCAAGGTTAAGGCCCCAATCGGCAATCGGGCCAAGTTCCATGGCAAGGCCAAAGAACGGCAACAGGTGATCTGCTTCGAGTGCAAGTTCCTCGCCCTTGAGCGTCGCAACGACGACATGGGACAGCTTGCCATTGTCACCCTTGAGGCTTATCAGCTGATAGGGAATGACCATCTCGATCTTTCCGGCTTCGGCCAGGGCCTGCAATTTCGCACTGCTGTCCGGGGCGGCACGGAATTTCGGGCGACGATGAACGACCATGACTTTTTCAGCGATGTCATGAAGCGACAAAGCCCAATCAACAGCCGAATCCCCGCCACCTGCAATGACGACCTTTTTCCCGGCAAAATCGGCACGGCGTTTGACGTAATACTGAACCCCCCCGCTGCCTTCGTAATCTTCAAGGCCTTCCATCGGGGGCTTGTTCGGGCCAAAGGCACCGCAACCGGCCGCAATCACAACCGCACCCGCATCAATGATGGTGCCGACGGATGTTTCCAGCGTGAAACGGCCATCGTCACGTTTTTCAAGTTTTACGACCTGCTGACCGAGATGATAGGTTGGCTCGAACGGGGCGGCCTGTTTGGCAAGCTGATCAATCAGGTCCTGACCGGCGATCTGGGGATGGGCCGGAATATCGAAAATCGGTTTTTCCGGATAAAGCGCGCTGCATTGTCCGCCAACCATATCAAGCGCGTCGATGACATGAGTTTTAAGCCCGAGCATTCCGGCTTCGAAAACGGCGAAAAGACCGACAGGGCCGGCGCCAATGATGGCAATATCGGTGCTGTGCGACGCGTCTGACATGTTCATTCCATCCAAATAACATCAGGTCGATAAAAGCGACGGTAATTCTTTATCCAATCTATACATGTGCGAGATAGCATTTGGGACCCTTTATCGCAACGTAAACCGCCCTTTCTTGCAGGTTGTCCGGCAAACTGCTGCCTGCGTTATACGATGCATGTAAAATCATTGCGAAGGGTGGGTCCATCACCCTACAACTAGGATCAGAACACAATTATTCGACGGATATCATGAGCAAGACAGTCACTGTCAGTGATCAGAAAGGTACCGAAACCCTTGCCGGACAGCTTGCCGCCCTGGCAAAAGCCGGTGACGTGATCCTGATGTACGGGACGTTGGGGATGGGGAAAAGCGCGTTTTGCCGCGCCTATATCCGCACGCTTGCCGGTAATCCGCATGAAGAAGTCCCAAGCCCGACCTTCACACTGGTTCAGATTTACGAACTTGATCCGGTCCCGGTCTGGCATTTCGATCTTTACCGGCTTTCCGATCCCGAAGAAATCCACGAACTGGATATCGAGGACGCCTTTGCCGATGGTGTCAGTCTGATTGAATGGCCTGACCGGCTGGAGTATCTGACGCCGCAAGACCGGCTTGATATTCATATCGAACCCGGATCAAACCCAGATGCGCGTGTTTTTCAATTGGTTCCGCATGGCGAGGATTGGGAAAAACGCATTGCAAATCTGCACGGGGTCGCATCATGACTGTGATGGGACGTCAGGACATCATCGACAGGTTTCTGCGTGACAATGGCTGGGCTGATATTGAACCCATTGCATTGGTTGATGATGCATCGGCGCGAAAATATTACCGTCTGGATAATGGGCGACAGACCGCCCTTCTGATGGATTTTCCGCCGGACGCGATCAGTGTCGACCCGCACGGTATTCATGAAAACCCGGAACGCCCGGCTTCGGTCATGCCGGTTATTGCAACGACATCACTGCTTTCGCAAGCCGGTTGGCGTATTCCCGCGATATATGCAAGCGATGTTGCACTTGGCCTTGTCCTGATCGAGGATTTTGGCGATCTGACCTTTACCCGCGCACTTGATCTGAGCGGGGCCTCCAAACCGGCACTTTATCTGCGTGCGGTGGATCAGCTCATCACCCTGCACCAATACTGTGATACCCGGTTTGAAAGTGCGGATTCCGGGCTGGTCCGATACACGCCAGATAATTTCAAACGCATGCTGCAAAGCTTCAAGACCGATTATCTGCCGCTGATCGTGACGGACACAGCAAAGCGCAGCCGTGCCATCAGCGAATATGATGAGATGCTTTA
>CBIHMD010000221.1:0-5376 GCA_966210655.1 uncultured Thalassospira sp. | reverse complement strand
AAACAATTCCTGTTTTCGCATTTCAATTCTAAAGTTTTTCATCGGCAGGGCATCAAACCGCCTGTCCGATAAAACCAAGAATGAAATGAGGACAGGTAAACATGTTTGAAGAATTTAAGAAGTTTGCCCTGCGCGGCAATGTTGTCGATCTGGCGATCGGCGTGATCATCGGGGCGGCTTTCGGGCGGATCGTCACATCCCTTGTCGGCGACGTCATCATGCCGGTGATCGGTTATATCTTTGGCGGTCTCGATTTTTCCAACTATTTCATTGCCCTGTCGGACGCGGTGACGGCAACAAACTACACCGATGCCAAGGCACAGGGTGCCGTGATCGGCTACGGTTCTTTCATCACCATTGCGCTTAATTTCGCGATCATTGCCTGGGTGTTGTTCCTCGTCGTCAAGGCGATCAACAAGGCCAAGAAAAAAGAAGACGAAAAAGCCGGTGAAACCCCGCCGCCCGCAACGCCCGAGGATGTCGCCCTTCTGCGTGAAATCCGCGACCTGCTGGCGACCCGCAGGGAACAATAACCGTTATTGGACGGCACACATATCAGCAAAGCGTTCAATATTGGCTGGTTCCGAACTTTGCCAGTTGATATTGAATGCTTCCCCTCTTACTTTTAATAATGTTTTAGAACAGTCGTTCCATTTACTGGAACCAGGAAGGATTGCCGATGGCCCGCCCGCGCGCATTTGACGAAGAAAGCGTTCTTGATAACGCCATGAACATCTTCTGGAGCAAGGGTTTCGAGGCAACCTCGGTACAGGACCTTGTCGAGGAAACCGGCCTTAACCGTGCTTCGATGTATTCAAGCTTTGGCGATAAAAAGGCCTTGTTCCTGCGCGTTCTTGACCATTACAGCCAGAAGATCAGTACGGTTCGCTTTGCCAAACTGCGCGAAATCGGCGATGGCCGCCAGGCGATTGTCACGACCTTCCGCGATGCCAGTCGTCAGGGTTGTGGTGAAGGCCGCCACAAGGGCTGTCTGATCGTCAATTCCGGCATGGAACTGGCCCCGCACGATCCCGAAACTGCCGCGATTGCGCAGGCGGCATTCAGCCGGGTCGAGGATATGTTTGCCCGTGCGCTTCATCGCGGCATGGAACAAGGCACCATTCTCAGGGACAAAAACATCCGTTCGCTGTCGCGGTTTCTGGCAGGCTCCATTCAGGGCGTGCATCTGATGGCGCGTCGGGGTGCGGATAAAGATACCTTGGACGATTACGTCGATACGATTCTTTCTACTCTCGACTGACGGACCACTTTCACGGCGATCACAGTTAGGTGATGCCGGCTTTTGCTGGTTGCCATTTCAGAATGATCGTTCCACATTAATTCTCATTCCGTCAGATAACAATCACGAGGAACGAAATGTCCGCGATTACGCCCCTGATCCCCCGCCAGAAAGTCCCATCCCTGTCGGTACCGCTTGTCGGTGACGGTACATGGTCGCTTGCCGATCAGATGCCGGAAAACTTCACCATGGTCGTGTTCTATCGTGGTCTGCATTGTCCGATCTGCGGCAAATACCTCAAAGACCTTGATAACAAGCTGGCCGATTTCGCCAAGCGCGGTGTCAATGTGATTGTCCTGTCATCGGATACACAGGATCGTGCCGAAACGGCGAAGAAAAAATGGGCACTTGAAAACTTTGACCTTGGCTATGGCCTTGATCTTGAAAAGGCCCGTGAATGGGGCCTGTATATCTCGTCAAGCAACGGCGTGACCTCGTCCGGGTTCGAAGAACCGGCCCTGTTTTCCGAACCGGGTCTGTTCCTTGTCCGGCCCGATGGCACGCTTTACTTCGGCACGGTGCAAACCATGCCGTTCGCCCGCCCAGCCTTTGCCGAAATTCTGGGTGCACTTGATTTCGTCATTGCCAAAAACTATCCGGCACGCGGCGAAATTGTTGATCATATAAGCGTCTGATCGCGCGACCGTAATATTCCAAAAACAGAGCGGGCCAGTTTCATCTTAAAAACCGGCCCGTTTTTAATTCGGTTGTTTCCGCAAGCTGCTGCTATCAGTTTATTCCTGCATATCCTCGTCATCCTTGTGTCGCCGCAGGCGCAACACAATGCATGCCGCCACCAGCGTCAGGGCCGCCATGCCAAACCATGTGATGGCATACATCAGATGGTTGTTGGGGAAACTGATCCTTGTCAGGCCGCCAACCGGCAGCTTGCCGGGATTGTTACTGCCATCAGCATCAATGAAATATGGTGCAACATCATCCGGGTTAAGGCCGCGCTTGGCCGCCATGGCGCGCACATCACGGGAATACCAGCGGTCTTCGCCCGGCACGTTGTCCCGGATAAAAGTACCGCCCGGCTCATCCATCCGCAAAAGGCCGGTAACCCGCGTATCGCCCGAAACCGTGCCCTCGGCCCGGCTATCGGGTTCGCGCCGGTCGGTCGGAACAAAACCGCGATTGATCATGATGGTGGTGCCATCAACCCGTTCAACCGGGGTCATCACCCAGTATCCCGCCCCATAATCGGTGGCGGCATAAACGTGGCTTTCCAGATCATTGCGGTAATGGCCCAGCAACGTGACCTTGCGATATTCGTCGCGTTCACGGGTGACATTTTCCCAATCGGCCCGGTCCGGTGCGGTTAACGGATCGCCATGAACGCGGGCATCAACCCGTTCTATCAGATCAAGCTTCCACGCCCGGCGTTCGACCTGCCAGATACCAAGGGCCGCAAAGCCCGAAAACCGGATTGCAGCCAGAACGCAAACCTCGATGCGGGTTCTGGTCGACGGTCCCGTACCAGTGGACAATTGGTTATCAGCCATTGCGTTGGACACCTTCAAACATCAGCAAAACGAAAAAGGGCGCGATACCGGTGAAAGTATCGCGCCCCCTATGACATTAGCCAAGCCTAGCCGAAGCTTCGGATCATTTCATGATCCATCTGCGGCATCATGTTGGTATTGAGGTGATACATCACCCACAGCGAACCGGCGATGGCAATCGCCACGATCACAAGGGTAAAGATCAGCGCCAGCATGTTCCAGCCACCTTCGGACTTGGTGTTCATGTGCAGGAAGTAAATCATATGGACGACAATCTGCACGACACCAAGGCCCATGATCCAGGCCGCGGTCGCAATCTTGCTGTCAAGAACCCCGTCCATCACCAGCCAGAACGGAATGGCAGTCAGGATCACCGACAGGATGAAACCGATCAGATAGCTGTTGAAAGTGCCGTGGCTGGCACCGTCACCATGATCGTGACCGTGATGGTCATCATGTGCATGAGAATGCGTGCTCATCCCAGAACTCCCAGCAGGTAAACAACGGAAAAGACGCCGATCCAGATCACGTCAAGGAAGTGCCAGAACAGTGACAGGCACATCAGGCGACGCTTGTTTTCCGGAACCAGTCCTCGCTTGCCAACCTGAACCATCAGGGTGACCAGCCAGATGATGCCAAACGTCACGTGCAGGCCGTGGGTTGCAACCAGCGTATAGAACGACGACAGGAAACCACTGCGCATTGGGGTGGCACCAATATGCCACAGGTGATGGAACTCATAAAGTTCCAGCCCGACGAAGGCGATACCGAACAGGCCGGTAATCGCCAGCCAAACCTGGGTTCCCTTGATGCTGCCCTTCTCCATCGCCAGCATGGCAAAGCCATAGGTGATCGAGGAAAACAGCAGCATCGATGTGTTGATCGCAACCAGTTCCAGATCGAACAGATCCACCGGTGCCGGCCCGGCCGCATAATTGCGGCCAAGCACGCCATGGGTTGCAAACAGGATCGCAAAGATGAGGCAGTCGCTCATCAGATAGAGCCAGAAGCCAAGCATCGTCCCCTGCTGGGGATGATGCTCTTCCTTCAGGTAAAAGACCGGCGCTTCGGTCTGAGAGGCAGTTGTATTCGCCATTGTCATTCCCTTACGCCTGCTGCTTTGCCAAAAGGGCGGTACGTTCGTCTTCGGTGGCAACAACTTCGCTGGCCGGGATGTGGTAATCACGGTTGTAGTTGAAGGTGTGCGCAATCGCGGTACCGATCAGGGCGATGAAGCTGACAGCGACAAGCCACCAGATATGCCAGATCAGCGCGAAACCAAGGACAAGCGACATCGCGGCAAGGATCGCACCGGCACCGGTGTTTTTCGGCATGTGAATGTCGAGGAAACCGGAAGTCGGACGGATATAGCCGCGTTTCTTCATATCAGCCCAGGCATCAAGATCGTGAACGACCGGGGTGAAGGCAAAGTTGTAAGCCGGGGGGGGCGACGAGGTCGACCATTCCAGCGTACGTGCATCCCACGGATCACCCGTTTCATCACGCAGTTCTTCGCGCTTGATGAAGGACACGACCAGCGACATCAGGAACGATGCAATACCGATGGCAATCAGAACCGCACCAAAGGCGGCAATGATGAACCAGATTTGCAACGAGCCATCATCGAAATGGTTCATGCGGCGGGTAACGCCCATCAGGCCGAGAACATAAAGCGGCATGAAGGCGAAATAGAACCCGACCAGCCAGAACCAGAAGGACATTTTGCCCCAGAACGGATCAAGCTTGTAACCGAACGCTTTCGGGAACCAGTAAACGATACCGGCAAACATCCCGAACACCACACCGCCGATAATGACGTTGTGGAAATGCGCAATCAGGAACAGGCTGTTGTGCAGCACGAAGTCAGCAGGCGGAACCGCCAGCATCACACCGGTCATGCCACCGATCACGAAGGTCAGCATAAAGCCCATCGTCCACAGCATCGGGACGTCAAAGCTGATGCGGCCCTTATACATGGTGAACAGCCAGTTGAAGATCTTGGCGCCCGTCGGGATCGAGATGATCATCGTCGTGATGCCAAAGAAGGCGTTCACACTGGCACCCGACCCCATGGTGAAGAAGTGGTGCAGCCAGACCAGATAGGACAGGATGGTAATAACGATCGTCGCGTAAACCATCGAGCTGTAACCGAACAGGCGTTTGCGGCAGAAGGTCGAAACCACTTCCGAAAACACGCCAAATGCCGGCAGGATCAGGATGTAAACTTCCGGGTGACCCCATATCCAGATCAGGTTCACATACATCATGGCGTTGCCGCCAAGATCATTGGTGAAGAAGTTCATATCAAGATAACGGTCAAGCGACAGCAGAACCAGAACCGCGGTCAGACCCGGGAAGGCAGCAACAATCAGGATGTTGGTGCAAAGCGAGGTCCAGGTGAAGACCGGCATTTTCATCATCGACATGCCCGGTGCGCGCATCTTGACGATGGTCACAATCAGGTTCACGCCCGACAGCAATGTGCCGACACCCGCAATCTGCAAGGCCCAGATATAATAATCGACCCCGACCCCCGGACTGTAAACAATGTCCGAAAGCGGCGGATAAGCC
>CBIHMD010000220.1:0-5388 GCA_966210655.1 uncultured Thalassospira sp. | reverse complement strand
CGTCTGAAACTTTACCATCAAGGAAGTTCATCGACGGCGATCCGATGAAGCTTGCCACAAACAGGCTGGCGGGCTTTTCATAGATTTCGATCGGCGTACCGATCTGTTCGGCGATACCGGCATTCATGACAATCAGGCGATCCGCCAATGTCATGGCTTCAACCTGATCATGCGTTACATAAACAGACGTAATACCAAGGCGTTGCTGAAGGTTCTTGATTTCAAGCCGCATGTCGACACGCAATTTGGCGTCAAGGTTGGACAACGGTTCGTCAAACAAAAAGACCTTTGGTTCACGGACAATCGCGCGACCCATGGCAACGCGCTGGCGCTGACCACCTGAAAGCTGCTGCGGTTTGCGTTCCAGATAATCGTCGAGTTGCAGAATCCTGGCGGCGTCACGAACGCGGGTGTCGATTTCGACCTTGCTGTATCCTCGGTTCTTAAGACCATAGGCCATGTTGGCGTAATTGGTCATATGCGGATAAAGCGCGTAGTTCTGAAACACCATGGCAATATCACGATCAGCGGGGGCGACATTGTTCACCACCCGGTCATCTATCCTGATCTCGCCATTTGAAATGCCTTCAAGCCCGGCAATCATGCGCAGAAGTGTTGATTTTCCACAGCCGGACGGGCCCACCAGAACGGTGAATTCCCCGTCACCAATTTCAAGATCAATACCATGCAGAGCCTTGAAGCCGTTGGCGTAGGTTTTTTCAGCCCCATTAAGGGTAACAGTTGCCATTTTCGTATCCTGTATGCGGATCTGTGTATTTTAAATCACTGATGTCAAATGATTGATCGAACCTATTTTTCAGTTTCGACCAACCCTTTGACAAACATGCGCTGGAAAATCACCACCACCAGTACCGGAGGAATGGTTGCCATGATCGTCAGTGCGAATGCTTTGGGGAATTGCGGGATCTGTCCGCCTTCATACAGCGAGTTGTAAACCTGCTTGATCCCGATCACGATGGTGTAAAGCTGATCATCGGTCGTCATCAGCAACGGCCACAGATACTGGTTCCAGCCAACAACAAACATGATGATAAAGATCGCAGCAATCATGGTAACCGACAGCGGCACCAGAATATCGAGGAAAAAACGCAACGGCCCTGCCCCGTCCAGACGGGCTGCTTCAAGCAGTTCGTCGGGAACCGAACGGTAAAACTGCCGGAAGAAGAATGTTCCCGTAGCCGAAGCGATCAGCGGTAAAATCAGGCCTGTGTAGGTATTGAGCAAGCCCAGTTCCGCAACGACCTCGTAAGACGGCACGATGCGGACCTCAAGTGGCAGCAAAAGGGTTGAAAAGATCACCCAGAACAACGGCACCGCCAGCCTGAATCGGAAATAGACGATGGCGTAGGCCGCCATCATTGAAATGATGACCTTTCCGATGGCAAAGCCAAGACCAAGCACCATACTGTTAAACAGCATTTCAAGGGCCGTAACCCGCCCCTTTGTTGCATCCGGGTCAAACAGAATAGACCCGTAATTCTCGATAAAATGCCCGCCAAACCAGAACTGCAAACCGTGCTGGAACAGATATTCACGGGTATGGGTGGATGACACCAGCGCGATCCAGACCGGCAGGATCATAAACAACGATCCAAGGATAAGGATCAGATGATTAGTGATTGAACGCCATTTTGACTGATACATGACGCGCCCCCTAATAATGCACTTTGCGTTCAATGAAACGGAACTGGAACACGGTCAGCACGCTCACCATGATCATCAGCAGCACCGATTGCGCAGAACTGCTGCCCATATCCGCACCGAGGAAGCCGTCCACATACACCTTGTAAACAAGCGTTGCGGTTGAACCGCCCGGCGATCCCTTGGTCGAAACGTCGATGATCCCGAATGTTTCGAAGAAGGCATAAGTCAGGTTGATCACCATCAGGAAGAAGGTGGTCGGTGCGAGAAGCGGGAATGTAATCGTCCAGAACCGGCGTTCGGCACTTTTGCAATCAAGTGTCGCGGCTTCGGTTACCGATTTCGGAATGCCCTGTAACCCCGACAGGAAGAAGATGAAATTCACACTGACCTGTTTCCAGACCGCAATCAGCGTTACGACAAAGGCTGCATCATTTGCATTCTGGATGTGGTTGAACTCAAAACCAAAACTGTTGAACAGTTTGTAAAGGTCCCCCATCAACGGATTGAACAGCATATTGCCCAGCAAGCCGGCCACAGGCGGCGCAACGGCATAACCCCACATCAAAAGCGTTTTGTACGATTTCGCCCCACGGATCACTTCGTCGGCTCGTACTGCCAGAAACAGCGAAATTGCGATGGAAAAGAACGCCACAAGGAAGGAAAAAACCGCAGTAAAGATCGCAGACTGCAACCAGGCCCCACTGGCGAGCACATCTTTAAAATTGCGGAGCCCGACAAATTGTGATGACAGGCCAAATGCGTCTTCAAGCAGGAAAGATTGATAAACTGCCTGGGCCGCAGGCCACAGGAAAAATATCGCAATAATCAGAATTTGCGGTGCGATAAAAAAATAAGGAACCGGGCTATGCCCGAATTGTACGCGTTTCATTGCTGACGCAACCCCAAGACTGGTCCAGGAATCGAAAAACAGGGCGACCGTCAAGCCGCCCTGTCAGCGAGATGCTGATTAGTTCGAATAGGTGTCGTTGAAGCGTTTCAGCAACGCATTGCCTTCTTCCTCAATCGCGGCAAATGCCTGATCGATGGTTGCTTCACCATTCATCATCTTGTCGACTTCGCGATAGATGACTTCACGGATCTGGACATAAAAGCCTAGACGGTAACCTTTGGTCCACTCGCCACCTTCTTCAGACAGCTGCTGGATGCCAACTTCGGCGTCCGGGCTTTCTTCGTAGTAACCGTCTTTTTTGGCCAGCTCATAAGCCGCCGTGGTGATCGGAACGTAACCGGTTTCCTTGTGCCAGTAATACTGGGTTTCCGGCTTGGTCAGGAATTCGAAGAATTTGGCAACGCCTTTGTATTCTTCATCCGTGTGACCGGCAAAGGCGAACAGTGAACCGCCGCCGATAAAGGTGGATTTCGGTGCTTCACCAACACCTTCCCAATACGGAAGGGTCGAAGTGCCGAATTCAAATTGTGCGGATTTTTTCAAGCCGCCGAAAGAGCCGGAAGAACCGAGCCACATCGCGGCTTTCTGCTGCAGGAAGGCGTCCTGGTTAGCGCCCCATGCACGGCCATAGTAGCCAAAGTAACCAGCATCTTTCCACTCTTTGACGTGCTTCCAGTGATCTTTCAGCGCGTCATTGTTATAGAGCAGTTTTACATCGGTACTGTCATAACCGTTATTGGCGGTAGCCATCTGCAGGTTATGACGTGACATGAAGTTTTCAAAGAATATCCACGGGCTGTGCGACTCAGCAAGGCCTTCATAACCTGCTTCTTTCAGCTTCGGCGCGACTTCTTCGAATTCCTGCCAGGTTTTCGGCACTTCAACACCGGCTTTGGCAAGCGCATCCTTGTTGAAATACAGAAGCGGGGTCGAACTGTTGAACGGCATACCGATCATTTTGTCGTTCGAGTCAGCATAGAAATAGCGGACACCCGGAATGTAATCGTTGATATCGAAACCAACACCATATTTCTGCATCAGGTCTTCAACCGGATAGGTGGCACCCTTTGCGTTGATAATGGTTGCAGCACCGGCATCAAAAATCTGGATGATGTGCGGCTGGTTTTTCGCGCGGAATGCCGCGATACCGGCCGTCATCGTATCTTCGTAGCCACCTTTGTTGACGGCAATAACTTTGTACTCGTCCTGGCTGGCGTTGAAGTCGGTAGCAATCTGGTCAACGACACCCCCAAGTGCGCCATCCATTGCGTGCCACCACGTGATCTCGGTTGCGGCATTGGCGGTGCTGCCAAGGGCAAACACGGCTGCTGCAGCCATCAGGGTTTTACGAAACATGAATTCTATCTCCCAAATAAAAACTTGTACGCGCCAGACCGCCTGTTGATCGGTTTGACGCAACGCATTTGTTTTCATTCGAGGGGGACGTTTCCTCAAGTGACAGTTTTCGGAAATTTACTTTTGATGCGCGAAATGACCTTATAAACCGCCATTTTTTAGTTTTTAGTATATATTCGACCCCTTCAAATGTTCATATGAACATCTCATAAATCGAACATCTTGCAAAGAATTTCAATCATTATAACTGTCCTCATTTCCGGATGAGTCCATATACCATTCATTTTCCGAGCATTTCTGGCATTTTCATAATTATTACGACGTCATGCACTCGCAATATTACAATGCAAGAATTTCACTTGGATATGCAAAACGGTCATCCGTTAAGTCGCCCGTTTAATGTTCATTCGCGAACATGCTTTCCGATTGTAAACCCTGCCTGGCTCAGCCGTTGTTTTTATCCCGCTGCACAAACACCGAAAGTAGCGCCAAACCTCCAGAAACCACCATCAACAACAATGACAGGGCATTCAGAACAGGTGTCGAACCCTGCTTGAGTCGATCAAACATCGCAATTGTCAACGGAGCATCCGACCCGACCAGCATCAGGGTTGTATTGAAATTTTCAAACGACATCAGGAATGCAACGATGCTCGCCCCGACCAAAGCCGGTTTCAGGAACGGAATGGTCACCGTCCAAAGGGCAGCCTGCCGGGTTGCGCCAAGATTAAGAGCAGCTTCTTCCAGGCTGATATCAAATTTCCGAAGACGCGCGGATATCACCAGTGTGGTTATCGTGGTGATGAAGGCAAATTGGCCAATAATCACCAGAAACAATCCCGGGCGCAGGAAATCAAGATCCCATCCAATCGTTTCTTCGACCCCGTTTGCAATAGCATTGGAAAAAACCAGAATGGATATGCCCAAAATCACCCCCGGAATAACCAGCGGCGACAATGCCACGACATAAAGAAGGTTTTTACCGGGAAACTGTGCACGTTCAAACAGGAACGCATTGCAGGTTCCCACAGTTACCGACAGCAAGGTCACCCAAAATGCGACAAAGGCTGAAACCCCAACGCTTTCAAGCAGCTTGCTGTCATTGAAAATACCGATATATGGCCCCTCGCTGCCAAAGAACCATTTGAGTGTGCCCCCCTCCCATGGCATGGACGGAAACAGGCTGTCATTAAAGGCAAACACGCCGACAACAATCAACGGCGCACTAAGATAGACGAAAAACAGTGCGATATACCCGGTATAGATTCCCTTGTAGAAACGCGGCTGGGGAATACTTGGAATCATGGATTATGCCTCCTCAGCTCACGGTTTCTGAAAGGGTCTGGCGGCTAAGTTTCAGGCCGATCCAGACAATCAGGGATGAAAGAACCAGTAACAGGAACCCGAATGCCGATCCGGATTCCCAGTTAAACCGGGTGATGAACTGGGTATAAATC
>CBIHMD010000219.1:0-5390 GCA_966210655.1 uncultured Thalassospira sp. | reverse complement strand
CCCGGCGACAACATCGCGGACCAGCGCCTGGCTGCCAAAGCCGATGGCAAGGCCAACAACGCCTGCACCGGCGATCAGCGGGCCGATATCAACGCCGAGGGCTGATAATGTCACCATCACCACCATGATGATGATAACGGTCAGCGCGAAGTTTTTCAAAAGTGGTAACAGGGTTTCAATGCGCGACAGGCCGGTACCGCCTCCTTCGCCATCGCCGTGACCTCCATCGGCACCGCTTTTGGTCATGCGTTCATCAAGGAAGGCCTTGATCAGCGACCAGACCAGATCCGCAATCAGCAGGATCATGATGATCTCGGTCGAGGCATCAATTGCACGGGCGATAATTCCGGCATCTTCAGCCAGCGCCAGGCGATCAAATCCCCATATGCGCCAGAAACTGGCCAGCACAAAAACGATGGCCAGCAACCGGACGCCACGTTTCAGAACCGGGGTAAAGACAGGAAGATCGGGTTTGACCGGTTTGAATTCTTCCTCTGCTTGGACGGCGGCGGCTTCGGCCCGGGCATTGATTGCGTCGGCCTCCGCCTCGGCCAGTCTGGTTTTCTTGCGATGCTGGCTTTCGATGATGTTGCGGAAAATGACATCAAACAGGCAGGCGATGCCAATTGCGAGCAACCCCTTCATGATCCGATCCGCAGCAAGGATCGTGGTTGCCCCCAATAGCACCAGATAGGCACATACGATTACTGGCCAGAGGCGGGTGATCGAGGTTGGCAGGGCAATCTTTTCGACTTCGCTTCCGGTCCGGTGGGCCGCGAAATAGCGCCCCAGCGATATCGCCGCGATACAGAAGGCCAGCACACTGATGATGATGGCGATATCAAACAGGATGATGTCGCCCTGTACCATCGGTGGGGCCTGCCGGAAGACTCCGGCAAGGGCAAAGGCAAACAGGGAAACGCCACTGGCAATCGTGATGGTGCGGCTAAGCATTGCCGCAGCATCCGGATCGACATTGATCATCCGGAGACCCTCGGCCTGTGGGGCGAACAGGAATTGCAGGACGATCATGACAAGGCGCAAGATAAAGAATGCCGCGAGCAGGGACAGAAGGGCGGCCTTCATGATCGGCGGCCAGTCAAAGATCATGAATGTGCCAATCGAGCCGATGGCAAAAATCGTCAGTGACAGCAGCGAAAGCACGCAAAGAAGCACCATTTGGCGCAGTCGGTCGGCAAAGCGGGTGGGATGCTGGGCTTCAAGATAGCCGCAAAGAGGGGCAGCGGCCCGACGATACAAGAATTCAACAATCAGTCCGACACCGACGAAAATCACAGTGAACAGCCCAAGGCGCATCAAACCGCTGCGCCCCATATCAGATGCCAGAAAATCACCGGTTCTTGCCACTTCGCCGGGAAAGGCTTCGAGCCCGTCAAACGTATCGGCAATCTGTTCACGGGTGCGCGCAACACCAGCATCAAGAAACTCGTAATAGCTGAAAGTTGCCTCGGCGTTCTGAGCCGCATCTGTTGCCGGTTCGGTCGCGTCGTCTTCCTGTGCTGCCATCGTGGCAAGGGCCGCCGCCTGCGCGTGGGCATGGTTACCCGTGCCGGGCATCGTGCCGGTTGCCAAAAGCAGGTAGCCAAGACAGATCAGAATTATTGTTGTGATTTTCATTTTGCCCCGCCCAACATCCTGTTCGTAAAAACGAATTCCCTTTTGCAAGATGGTACAGCCAAACAAGGCCTTCAAGGAATAGTTTTACGACATACGTTCATATGCGCGCGGAGCTTGAGGTAATGAAAATCGTGTCAGGGCAATAAAAAAAACGCGCCGGGCATCTGCGCGGCGCGTTTTTTATTATCGGGTGTCGACCGGTTCCGGTCTGGTGACAGCAGCCTTAGGCAGCGATAGCAACGCCCTTGTCTTTCAGGTGCTGGGCCAGTTCGCCCGAGGCATACATTTCACGAATGATGTCGCAACCGCCGACAAACTCGCCTTTGACGTAAAGTTGCGGAATGGTCGGCCAGTTCGAGAAGTCCTTGATGCCCTGACGGATTGCCGGGTCGACCAGAACGTTGATGTCCTTGAACGGCGCGCCGAGTTCGGCAAGAACCTGAACGACAGCGGCCGAGAAACCGCATTGCGGGAACATCGAGGTGCCCTTCATGAACAGAACGACGTCGTTATCGTTGATGTCTTTCTGGATGCGCTCGAAAACCGGATTGTCGGTCATGTTGGTTGTCCTTGGCTGCAAAGGCGGCGATCTCTCTGCCGCGATATTTCGGGTTATGGTTTTATGGCCGAAGATATGGCTGGAAGGGGCGGTTCTGTCAACTCTTGCGGCGCAATTGCCGTGCGGTACGCAGATTATCCCAAGTAAATATGCCAAGTCCGACCCAGACCAGCGCATAGGTTATCATATGTGCCTTGGTAAAGGTTTCGCCAAGCAGCAACACCGCGACAAAGAACTGGATCGTCGGGTTCAGATACTGCATCAGGCCAAGGGCGGAAAACTTCATGTTCCGGACGGCAAAGGCAAACAGCACCAGCGGTATGGTTGTCACCGCACCCAGTGACACCAGCAGGATATCATGGCCGATCCCCAGATTGGTGAAGGCCATATCACCCGATGCGTTCAGCCAGACCAGATAGCCAAATGCCATCGGGGAGAGCACCAGACATTCGACAAACAGTCCGGCAATTGGATCAGCCGGAACAAATTTGCGGATCACCCCGTAAAAGCCGAACAGCAAGGACAGGCTAAGCGCGATCCATGGTAACGAACCGACAAAGATCAGAAGGTTCAGAACCCCGGCAAAACAGATGAGAACCGATATGATCTGGATGCGATTGAGTTTTTCGGCAAAGAAGATGCGGCCCAGAATCAGCATGATCAGCGGCATGATATAATAGCCGAGGCTGGCTTCAAGCGCGTGACCGATATGCACCGCCCAGATATAGATCAGCCAGTTGCCGGCGATCAGAAGGCTGCTGAGAAACAATAGCCCCATGGTGCGTTTAGAAGACAGCAGTTCCCATAACCGGGCGCGCCGTTTCAGAACAAAAACCAGTGCCAGTGTCAGAATAGCGGACCACAGAATGCGATGGGCCAGAATTTCAAACGGGCTGGCAAAACCGATGATTTTGAAATAAAGGCCAAGAAAGCCCCAGATGACAAACGCACCAAGCCCGGCCAGCGGTCCGGCACCGATCAAGGCCGGTTTTTGGGATGAGGACATCGTTATTGAACCATGGTCATTTTGTGGGGCCAAACGGCAGGTGCCCATAGGGGCGGAACGATATTCAATCCGGAAACCGGACCGGGTGTCTGTTGGGGGTCGGGAAGATCAAGGGTGCTGAAAGTCATCCGGCACCCGCATTGATTTTCTGGCCTTCTTGCGATCATGGTGGCGGTCGCAAGGCAGCCTTTTGGCGGCCGATATTATTCCGGCGCAGATGTCTGAAGGGCAAGGGCATGAAGTTCGCCGCCCATTTTGCCCTTAAGCGCGGAATAAATCATCTGATGCTGCATCACACGGGTTTTGCCGCGAAAGGACTCGGACACAACGATTGCCGCATAATGATCGCCATCACCGCGAAGGTCCTCGATGCGGACCTGTGCATCGGGAAGGGCTTCCTTGATCATCGTTTCGATTTCGTGGGCTTCCATGGCCATGGCGCGAATTCCTTATAATTGGTCGACCGCATTTTGCGCATCATTGTGCGCGTTCGGCGATATTTGTTAATTCTGGTATATGTTGTCCCTGTGGGGGCTGTCAATTTCTGCAAGCCGCGAAGTGCAACGCACGGTCAAAGATGCGGTGATGCTTGTGTTTCGCGGCATATTGCGCTAGGAAAATCACGGTTGCTCACACCAGCCGTCCGCGGGGCATTTGCCCATGGTAAAGTGATGCAGACGATTTTATCGGTTCCCGTCTTCTTTGACGCCGGACTGGCAATGCGGGCACCCGGCCTCCTGTCAGGAGACGAAAATGACCCGACCTTTGCAAAACCTGTTCGCCAACGCGGAACAGACAATATCCACTGATCCGGCTGAAATGCTTAAGGTACAGGCAAAGCGCCTGCGCAAGGCACTTGCCAGTCGCAATCTGACGGTTTCACACACCGGAAGCCTCGAACTTCTGGCCCAAAGTCATGGGTTTCGTGACTGGAATACCGCGATTGCCATGACGCGCAAACGCGAACCGGTGCAGGTTGGTGACCTTGGCATCGGCAAACGGTTTGCCGGATCATATCTTGGCCATGCGGTGTGCGGGCAGATCCGTGGTGTCACCAGAACCCCGGTCGGTGGTGTCTACCGGATCGTGGTCCATCTGGATCAACCGGTTGATGTCGTGACGTCGGAACGCTTTAGCGCCCTGCGCCAGCGCATTGCATCGCGGATCAACGAGGATTGCGAACCCGTGCTTGCCAATGGTACGCGCGGCCCCGGTCTTTCGGTCGATCTGCTGCTGTGACAGTGACGCAGCTTCTTGCCGACATAAATCCCGAAACCCTCCGGCAGCTTCCCCGGGCTGCCGGGGCCTACATTCTTATGATCGAGCTTTCGGCTAATCTGGCGGTTCTATCAAGGGGGCGAGAGGCTTGGCCGCACGTGTCCAACGTGATTTCCGAATGACTAAAAACCGCATTAGCATGTAGCCGAACGGTTCCGCTGTATCGCTCGGGTGGGCACTGCATGGAGGTATCCGGCGAATGTGAGTGTGATCTGCGTCCGGTGTCGGGTAATTAGCCCCGCGCGGTTTCTTTCACTGGATCGTTGAGAGGAGAATATCAAGATTTATTGGTTTTGTTTGGTGAACCTGAATACTATTCACCCAATGATTTCTTTTTCGAGGTGAATATGGACGTGTCAGGGCGTTGGAACGGTAGAATGTTTGGGACACATATCGGTAATGTTTCTCTGAAGTTTAACGGAGATAATACTGGTGTGATTAGAATAAATGAAAACAGCTATGAACAGATACTAGTGTATGTTTTCAATTCTGAGGACGACGATGGAAAAATTAAAATTTCCGCAATCCCATCTGAAGCTTGCGCAGCCCTAAATCTCCCAACCCTTCGTATTGAAGCTGAAATTGTTGATGGTGAGTTCGAAGGAGACTGGGAAGGGGAGAATGGATCGGGTGGCACTTTCGTACTTTATCCTCATGAAAAAGTAAAAAAAGCGACAGATCATTCCGATGTTTCAGGTCAGCAGTTACACGAGAAGAAGAAATTCTTTGGCGCTTTGAAATTGGATCGAGATGACATTATTAATATCTGTGATTATGTTCAGAAAGAATTCAAGTCTACTGTAGTGGTTTCTTACGGTGAAGACATGAATCGTATGATGTATCTCGTCCAATTTAGGAATGTATCTTTCCCTTCTACACGGGTTAATTCTTTCATTATCAGAGTAGAAG
>CBIHMD010000218.1:0-5397 GCA_966210655.1 uncultured Thalassospira sp. | reverse complement strand
CTTAACCGTAATGCTGCCAATGCGATCCTCAAGGTTCTTGAAGAACCGCCAGCGAATGCGATGATGATCCTGATTGCGCATCAACCCGGTAAACTTTTGCCTACAATCCGGTCACGTTGTCGCCGCCTTAATCTAGGTGTTCTTGAAGACCTTCAGGTGGTTGATCTTCTGGGGCGCTATTGCCCGGACCTTGATCTTGATGACCGTGATGCGTTGTCCGGCCTGGCAGAAGGCAGTATTGGCCGGGCACTGCAGCTGCATGATGTTGGCGGGCTTGAATTTTATACCGAAATGGTCCGTTTGCTAGCGGCATTGCCGGATGCTGACGTGCTGGCACAGCATAAATTTGCCGAACGGTTTTCCCCGGCAGATCGTGATGCCGCCTTTGCCACGGTGACGGACCTCTTGCATTGGTGGCTCGGTCGTCTGATACGCTTTGCGGCAACAGGGCAGGCGCCGCGCGAAGTCATTGACGGTGAATTGCCGGCCATGCAACGCATGGCAGCCGCGCAACCGCTTGATCAATGGATTGAGGTGTGGGAAAAGATCAGCGAATTGATGAGTGCCACGCGTGGTTTGCATCTTGATCGCAAACAGGCTTTGCTCAATGCGTTCTTCATGCTTGAAGAAACCATGCGGAACTGAAAACAGCACCAATCAACCGGAATTATGACCATAACGGCCCATTTCGGGCCGTTATGTTTCACGACTTGCGCGAAGGATTTGCGATCATGACCGGGCACAAACAGCCCTATTACATCACAACACCGATCTATTACGTCAATGACAAGCCGCATATAGGTCATGCTTATACCACGCTTGCCTGCGACGTTCTGGCGCGCTTCAAGCGCCTGGACGGTTATGACGTGATGTTCCTGACCGGAACCGATGAACACGGTCAGAAGGTCGATAAATCGGCCGCGGCCAAGGGCATTGATCCGCAAACCTTTACCGATCAGGTTTCGCAGAATTTCCGCGATCTTGCCGTGCATATGAATTACTCGAATGACGATTTCATTCGTACGACCGAAGAACGCCACAAGAAAGCCTGTCAGGCACTTTGGAATACACTGCTTGAAAAGGGCGAGATTTATCTTGGTTCTTATGACGGATGGTATTCCGTTCGCGATGAGGCGTTTTATGGTGAAAAAGAACTGATTGAAAAGGACGGTGAGAAAGTTGCTCCAACCGGTGCCCCCGTCGAATGGGTTTCCGAGCCGAGCTATTTCTTCAAGCTGTCTGCCTGGGGTGATCGTCTACTGAAATTCTATGACGACAATCCCGATTTCATCGCACCGCCGTCACGTCGCAACGAAGTGATCAGCTTTGTAAAGGGCGGCATGCATGATTTGTCGGTTTCACGGACCAGCTTCAAGTGGGGCGTACCCGTACCCGGCGATGAAGACCATGTCATGTATGTCTGGCTTGATGCGCTGACCAATTATCTGACTGCAATCGGTTATCCCGATGCGGATCCGGCCAAGCTTGAAAAATTCTGGCCTGCGGATTTGCATATGGTCGGAAAGGATATCCTTCGTTTTCACGCTGTTTATTGGCCTGCATTCCTTTTGGCAGCCGACATCACACCGCCGAAACGGGTCTTCGCGCATGGCTGGTGGACCAATGAGGGGCAAAAAATTTCGAAATCGCTGGGCAATGTGATTGATCCCTACGACCTGACTGATCAATACGGTCTGGATCAGACCCGTTATTTCCTGCTGCGCGAAGTTCCGTTTGGCAATGACGGTGATTTTTCTCACCGTTCGATGGTCAACCGCATGAACAGCGAACTGGCCAACGATCTTGGCAATATGTGCCAGCGCGTTCTGTCCATGATCCACAAGAACTGCAATGCCGCCGTACCGTCGGCCGGTGAATTTTCCGATGCCGATCAGGTCATTCTTGGCAAAGCGTATGGCCTGCTGGATACCCTACGCCCGCTGTTTGACGCGCAGGCGTTCCACAAGGGGATCGAGGCAATATGGGAACTGGTCGGAGATGCAAACCGTTATGTCGATGAAATGGCGCCTTGGGGCCTGAAAAAGACCGATCCGTCACGCATGGAAACGGTTCTTTATGTTCTGGCAGAAGTCATTCGTCATGTCGGAATTCTCGTGCAGCCATTAATGCCCGCGTCCGCATCAAAAATCCTTGACCAGCTGGTTTTGCCCGCCGATCAGCGCGGGTTTGAACAGCTTGGCCCAGATCACGCCTTGGTCGCAGGGACCGAACTTCCGAAACCAGAAGGCGTGTTTCCGCGCTATGTCGAAACCGAAGACGAAGGAGAGAAGGCATGAATGTGGCGCTTGTCGACAGCCACTGCCATCTGGACTATCCCCAGTTTTCCGAAGACCTTTCGGGCATGATCGCGCGTGCCCGAAATGCTGGCGTTGGCATGATGGTCAGCATCGGCGTAAAGCTGTCGACATTTGAAAATGTTCGCGCGGTCGCCGCCAAAGCAGATCATATTTATTGCACGATCGGCGTCCATCCGCATGAAGCAGGCGAGGAGGGGCTTTCATCGCCTGATCGCCTGATCGAAATGGCATCTGATCCGAAAATCATCGGTATCGGTGAAAGTGGTCTGGACTATTACTATGACAATGCCCCGAGAGAAGCACAGCGTGAAAGCTTTCGCGCACATGTTGCAGCCTGCCGTGAAACCGGCCTGCCATTGATCGTTCATACGCGTGACGCAGATGACGACACCATGGACATCCTCGAGGAAGAATATGAAAAGGGGCCCTTTACAGGCGTCATTCACTGTTTCTCGAGCTCCGCAACGCTGGCACAGCGGGCGCTTAAGATCGGTTTCTATATTTCCTGCTCGGGCATTATCACATTCAATTCGGCCAAGGAAATTCAGGCGGCCGTTGCCGATGTCCCACTTGACCGTCTGCTGGTGGAAACCGATGCACCGTATCTGGCTCCGGTCCCGAAGCGCGGTAAACCGAACGAGCCAAGTTATGTCGCCCATACAGCCACAAAACTGGCGCAAATCAAGGGTGTCAGCCCGGATGAAATAGCCCGTGCGACCACGGATAATTTCTTTGCCCTGTTTACCAAGGCAGATCGAAAGCATCTTCTGTCGCCAGAGGTAGGCGTATAGTGACGAAAATCACCATTCTGGGCTGCGGATCATCGAACGGTGTCCCATCTGTTGGCTTGGGATGGGGGAAATGCAATCCGGAAAACCCCAGAAACCGGCGTCTGAGAAGCTCGATCCTGATCGAGCAGGATGGTAAAAAAATACTTGTCGATGTGACGCCGGATTTTCGAGAGCAGGCATTGCGTCACGATATCAATCATATTGATGCTGTGCTGTTCACCCATGCGCATGCCGACCACGTGCACGGCATAGATGAACTTCGCTGGATCAATGTCGCGATGCATCGTCCGCTGAATATCTATGCAGCACCTGAAACCATATCGGATATAGACCATCGCTTTGCCTATGTTTTTGAACCTTTGGCCGATGGCATTGACTTCTATTACAAGCCTGTTCTGATCCCACATGTCATATCCGGGCCATTCGAGGCAGCAGGGGTCCCGATAACCGTTTTTCGTCAGGGTCACGGTTATGGCGAGACGCTGGGCTTCAAGGTTGGCAATTTTGCCTATTCAACAGATGTCGTCGATTTCCCGGAAGAATCACGTGAGCATCTATACGGGCTTGATGTTTGGGTCGTTGATTGCCTGCGCCATAAACCACATGCCACGCATGCTCATCTCGAAAAGGTGCTGGAATGGGTAGCGGAATTCAAACCCAAACAGACTTACTTTACCCACATGAGCATCCTGTTTGATTATGACGAGGCGATGGGCGATACGCCGGATCATGTCGCGCCAGCTTATGACGGTCTCATTATAAATTTGGACTGAGGGTCAGGCATCTGGCACAGATAATCTGACAGCGTAGGATATGGTGCTCACGCACCAATAAGTTCTATAATATATATTATGACAAATTATTTGATATTTTATTTCAATGTATTACCAGAAATTGGCGTACAGAGCATCATTCCTCTCTATCGCAAAGCCGCTCATCCGCTTTCAAACAATTGACCGAAACTGGCATTGTGTCCCACGCCACAATGAGCTCAGTATCTGACTCTTGATGGAGAACACACTGTGACAGATGCCTCTCTCTTCTTGTTCCCGGACTAAATTGCACCGATAGACTTTATCAAGCGCAACTTCATGCCCTTGCCGACCGTGCTGAAGTCCATGTTGCCAATCATCGTATTGCCTCAACCGTTCAGGAAATTGCGGCCAGCATCCTCCAAGTCGAAGCTTCTGTTAATCAGCACGACAGCGCGCGCCGATGCGCCAGAGCGCGCAGCAAGCCGTCGCTCCTTGACTGCATTGGCGGCGGATCGTCGATCAGATGGCATATAAAACTGGCCCCGAAGTTTTTGCACGGCAACAGGAAGCCTTGATAAGCCGACCTGACAGTCGGTCGACATTATCGACAATCACCTGTCCGGAGCTCGTTATCGTTGGCGACGGCAATAAACTGACACTACCGGATCATGCTGAAGAAATGGCGCAGGCATTTCGCATGCCCGCCTTGTAACGTTAACGCGCAGCGGACACCTGAGCCCTTTGGAGGCGCCAGATCAGGTCACTCGTATAATGCAGGAATTTTTTGATATTTCATAATCTTGCGGCAAAATCATGAAGTATATAATGATAAATGTCACGATCTTGGAGGCTCAGCCCCCTTCTCTACGATCACCTCATGATCGAGCAAAGGTGCCACATCGTAATCGCTGGCATCCATCATCCCGGAAACACGCTGAAGTGCCGCGATCAGAAAGCTTTGCTCCCATTCATCCAGCGCCTTGAATTTATCAGAAAACCGGTCATGCAGCGCCATGGGCGCGCGATCTAGGACATTGCGGCCATGATCGGTCAGCTGAACAAACACCTTGCGCTTGTCTGTGTCGCCCCGCGCACGCATCACCAAATTCATCGCCTGAAGCTTATCAACCAATGCCGTAGCCGATGCTTGGGCAAGATTGACCTTGCCAGCAATTTCACCCACGGTCATCTCTCCGAATTCTTCCAGGGATTGCAGGACAATCAGTTGAGATGTCTTGAGCCCCGTGACCTTGCCCAGCTTTTTTGCGTGAATATCGCTGGCACGCAGAATCCGGCGAATTGAAATGAGCGCTTCGTGCAACTTGTCCATGCTGCAGTTCCGATAATTGTTGTTTTGATTTCACTGAAGTAATAGCCGCCAAACCTGTGGGCTGCAACGTTTTCCGCGCAATTTCCATAGATACTCGAAGTATAATTCAATCGGATTTCGCTAAATAAAAAACTGATGATACTTTGATTTATAGATTAAGTCCGAAAAATTCAGATCAAAAATTTATTCAACAAAATCAAATC
>CBIHMD010000217.1:0-5405 GCA_966210655.1 uncultured Thalassospira sp. | reverse complement strand
TGCGTTACTTGTGGATTCTCGTTGCGGCAATTCGTGGCAAGGGCGGACAGCATGAAATCCTTCCTAAAGAAGCTCACGAAGCCATAGAACATTCCGAAACGGATACCCGCCCATGAGCCTTGCTGATCCCTTCACCATTTGCATCGTCTCGATCATATTTCTCAGCCTGCTGGGCCTTCCGATCGGACATGCGATGATTGCGTCATCCATTCTGTATCTGCTGCTGTCCGGTCTGGATATGGGCACCGCATCCGAACAGCTTCTGAACGGAATGTTTTCAAGCTACATCCTGCTTGCGGTCCCACTGTTCATCCTTGCTGCCGAACTGATGAATTCCGGTTCCATGACGATAAGACTGCTGAATTTCTGCAATGCTGTTGTCGGTCGCTTTCCCGGCGGTCTTGCGCTGGTGAATGTCGTCCAAAGCATCATTTTTGCCGGTATGTCCGGCTCTGCACTTGCCGATGCCGCCGGGACCGGCAAACTGATGCAGCGCATGATGACCAAGGACGGAAGATATCCGCCTGCTTTTGCGGCTGCACTTACGGCTGCCTCGTCGGTGATCGGCCCGATCATCCCGCCTTCAATCCCGATGGTCGTCTATGCGCTCGTATCCGATGCGTCAATCGGCTACCTGTTTCTGGCGGGTGTTGGGCCGGGCATCATCATGGGCCTGTTCCAGATCGGGTATATTCTTGTCGCGGCACGTCGTCGCAATTTCCCTGTCGAAGCCCCGGTCCCCTTGCGCGAACTGCCAAAGGTAACCCTGAACGCTTTACCGGCCCTGATGATGCCGGTTGTTCTTCTTGGGGGTATTTATGGTGGCGTGACCACCCCGACCGAAGCAGCCGCAATCGCGGCTCTTTATGCCCTGCTCGTCTCGGCCTTCCTTTATCGCAGTATCAATCTGCGTGATCTGTATGGCTCGCTGCTGTCAAGCGCACGGACAACCACTTCAATCGGTATGCTGATCGCCGGGGCACTGGTCTTCAACTATGTCGTAACGGTCGAAAATATTCCTTCCGCACTCAGCGTCTGGCTCGGTGGGTTCGATCTGTCACCTTTGGCTTTTCTGCTGATGGTCAACGCAATCCTGCTGGTGCTGGGTTGCCTGCTGGAAGGAACGACGATCCTTCTGGTGATTGTCCCGGTATTCATTCCCACGGCAAATGCGCTGGGTATCGATCTGGTTCATTTTGGCGTGATATGCGTCATCAACATCATGCTGGGTCTGATAACACCACCCTATGGCTTGCTGTTATTCGTCATGACAGCCATTTCCGAACGCCCCTTGCGTGAAATCGTGCGCGAGATACTGCCCTTCCTCGTCGCGATGCTTGGCGCGTTGTTATTGTTCACACTGGTGCCCGATATCGCACTCTGGCTGCCCAGACTTTTTGGCTACAAAGGTTAAGAGATCCCCCATGTCAAAACCCATTTATATTCTTAACGGACCGAACCTGAACCGTCTGGGCAGGCGCGAACCCGAAATTTACGGCCACACTACACTGGCAGATATCGAGGCTATGTGCCGTTCTGCAGCTGGCGATACCGTTGTCGAATTCCGGCAAAGCAATTCGGAAACACAGTTGATCGAATGGATCCACGAAGCCACGGACAATGCTGCTGGACTGATCATCAATCCGGCCGCATACACCTTTACCTCGATGGCAATCTTGGATGCGTTGAAAATGTTTTCCGCCCCCGCCATTGAACTGCACATTTCCAACATTCACCGGCGTGAACCGATGTATCACCATTCACTGATGTCCGGTGTTGTTACATCGGTCATCGCCGGGTTGGGCGCGCGCGGTTATCCAACCGCGGTGCAGGTCCTAAAAGAAATGATCAGGGAAACACAGACTGTCGCAGCCTAGGCCGGTATCTTGCCGGTGCCGAGTACGTGGTTCAACCCGCTTTCCACATGGCTGGTCAGCAAGGCAACCGCGCCCTCGGCATCGCGCGCAATCACCAGATCGCGCAGACGGGCATGTTCTTCGGCTGCCGGTTTCCCCCGAAAATCAAGAACCAGCATGTGATAGCGCAGGAAACGGTCAAACGCGGTTGAGTGTGCCGCCATCATCGCGGGCGATGCACAGGCGGATATGGTGGCGTGATGGAATTCCCAATCCTGCTGCACCCATTGTTCAACCTGGCTCCTATCGCCTTCAATCAGCTTGGTTTCAACCACTTTAAGCATGTAATGGGACGAAACAACTCTTGCCTCCCACTGCAAATCCCCCGTCGCAATCGACTGCCGCAAGGCATGTGTTTCAAGCAGCAAACGCAAGGCTGCGATATCGCGAAGTCCGGCTTCGGAAATACCGGTGACTTCGAAACCACGCTGTCCTTCAGCAACGACAAAATTCTCGGCCGCCAGACGGCTAAGGATTTCACGCAGGGTAGAAACAGCAACACCATAATGCGATTTCAGTTGATCAAGACGCAGCTTTTGCCCCGGCTCCAACCTCCCCCGAATGATGTCGGACCGGATATTGCGAAAGGCAATGTCGCCAACGGTTTCGTTGTCGGAAGGAAGAAATAAAGACTTGTGTTTCATGGGTGGCTTGATCTCTGAAAAGATGCCAATCGGGCGTCGATAGGCATTTGAAATGATATTTTCAAAAATATCAGACAAAATATGGAAAGAAAACAAATTTGGAATAGTTCCGATTATTTCAAGAAACGAGAATAAAAAGGATCGGAACGTAGATCCTGCATCATATCTGATATAATTTCTGGTTGATTGCAGTTGCTGACCGGACAGAACTATCACGGATAGATAAAATACCCTTCCCGCGCATTGGCAAGCCGCCCGGTCAGATTATCGATGAAAAACCGTTCCGCCCGGCTAAGCGACATGCGCGGATTGGTCACCAGATAGATATCAATCGCGGGTGGCGCATCATAAGGTGGCAGGCGCCATAACTGCCCGCGTTCCATCGCGTTTTGCACGACATGGATCGGCAGCGGGCCAATGCCAAGCCCGGCATTGATCAGGCGGCGCACTTCTTCCAGATGCGGGCTGGTAGCAATCACCTTGCCCTTCATGCCTTCGCGCGCACGTAATACCGCAACCGGGGCCAGCGCATCGGAAAGCTGATCGGTGGAAAACGAAACAAAGGCTTCATTGCGTAAATCGGCAAGTGTCAGGTTCTCCCTGCCAAACAAATGATGCGTCGGCCCGCAAAAGAACCCGAAATGTTCGCGATACAGTTTACGATATTCGAGCCGGGGATGCTGTTCATTGACCAGACAAATGCCGAAACTTGCCTGCTGGGATAAAACCTGGCTTGTGACATGGCCCGAGGTCGCGACATTGATTTCATACGTCACTTCGGGATGTTCACGGTTGAATTCAAACAGCGCATCGTCAAGCGGCGGAAACACCACATGACTTGCCAGCCACAAATGCAAATGCCCGCTAAGCTGATTGCCACTGTCCGACATCACATCGGAAAGCCGGCCAATCGCCCCGCAAATCTCGCGGCATTCATGATAAAGCGCCAATCCCTGTTCGGTGACCTCGAACCGGCCACGATCACGATCAATCAGGCGCGCACCAATCTGATCTTCAAGCCGTTTAAGCGCATTGCTGACACTGGGCTGACGTAAAAGCAGCCGGTTGGCCGCCCCGGTAATCGACCGTTCTTCGACAATAACCGTAAAGGTATGCAACAGGTTCCAGTCGAATTGCCGCTTTAAAAGGTCGCTCATTTTCCCACCCATAGCAATTGGCTATGCAATCTATTCTACTTATCTATTTGTGCTATGCGCAAGTCTGGGGTGAAATGATCGAACATATTTCGTTCACGGCCAGATAACCGCGCATGGCAAGCAATTGCCAGAGCACAATAACGGGAGGCAAAAATGGCCGCAGATGTAGCCGGGGCGCGCAGAACGCCTTGGGTCCTGCTGTCGCCGTCACTGGCGACGATATCGCTGTTATTGATCATCCCGATGATGTTCATCGTGGTTTATTCATTCTGGCTGCGCACCGCAACCGGTGCCGATCAGGTCGGCTTTTATCTCGATAACTGGGTCGAAGTCCTTGGCGACCGGTTTTACCGCGATATCCTGTTTCAGACCTTTGCCATTGCCTTTTACACCACGGTGATTTGTGCGCTGGTTGGCTATATCCCGGCCTATTTCGTCGCCAACACCCCGATGAAATCCAAAACATTCCTGCTGTTGATGCTGATGCTGCCCTTCTGGATCAGCTACATCATCCGCACCATGTCGTGGATCAACATCCTTGGCACATCGGGCGCGCTCAACACATTGATGCTGTCTGTTGGGATCATCGATGAACCAATACAGATGCTCTATAACCAGACCACGGTTGTTCTGGGCCTTGTGCACTATCTGCTGCCCTTCATGATCCTGAATGTCTATGTCAGTCTGGATGGTATTGACAAAAACCTGACCGAAGCCGCCCAAAGCCTTGGCTGCACCGGCTGGCAGGCCTTCCGCGAAGTTACCCTGCCGCTGTCCTTCCCCGGTCTTGCTGCCGGGTCCCTGTTATGTTTCGTGCTTGCGGCGGGTACCTATATCACCCCGATTGTTCTGGGTGGCCCACGCGATGCGATGTTTGTCAATCTTGTGTTCGAGGCCATCGTCACACAGTTGAATTGGCCACTAGGTTCGGCTCTTTCGCTTGTCCTGCTTGCCCTGCTGGGTGCGCTGGTTGTCATTTACACCCGTTATCTTGGCGTCGATCAGATCGCCAAAAGCTTCAAATAGGGGAATGTAAAGATGTCCGGCTGGTCCCTGATCCGTATTGCAACCATCCTTGTTTATCTGTTTCTGTTTGCGCCGGTCGCGGTTGTCATTCTGCTGGCATTCAATGCCAATCAGTTCGGCGCCTTCCCGATCGAAGGTTTTTCCATGCGCTGGTTCGAAGCATTATGGAACAATGATGCTATTGTACGGGCGTTCAAAACGTCCCTGATACTCGGCGCACTGACCAGTGCCATTTCAACGACACTGGGCACGCTCGCAGCCCTTGCCATGGTCAGGTACGATTTTCCGGGGAAACGTTCAATCTCGACGCTTCTGGTTGCTCCAATCCTGATACCCGAAGTCGTTCTGGCTGTGGCTCTTTTGCTGTTTCTGCAATTCCTTTCGATGCCCAAAAGCTTTGGCCTACTTTTGATGGGGCATGTCGTCTTTACCCTGCCCTTCGTGGTGCTGGTTGTTCAGGCCCGCATTGTATCGATCCGGCGCGACGTCGAAGAAGCCGCCATGAGCCTTGGCGCAACACCGATCCAGACATTCTTTGAAATCACCCTGCCGCTGATGATGCCTGCTGTCATGGCCGGGATGCTGTTTTCCTTCACCATCTCGTTTGATGACATCACCGGCACCCTGTTCTGGAAGCCGGGCGGTGTCTAAAGCGACCAGAC
>CBIHMD010000216.1:0-5415 GCA_966210655.1 uncultured Thalassospira sp. | reverse complement strand
ATCGCCCTGACATCGGGGGGCACCGGCGGCCATATGTTTCCGGCGGTTGCACTGGCGCGCGCCCTTGTCCGGCGCGGCGCGCACGTGCTGTTTTTCACCGATGCCCGCGCCGCGCGCTATACCGAGGGGGTCGAGGGGGTTGAATCCATCATCCTGCCGGCGGGCGGCATTGCCGGAAAGGGCCTTAAGGGCCGTCTGACCGGTGCGCTCCGCCTTGGCCTTGGCACGATGAAGGCGCGCGCGCTTTTGAAAAAATCCCGCCCCGCTGCCGTCATCGGCTTTGGCGGTTATGCCTCCATCCCCGCCACGCTTTTTGCCAAATGGCTTGGCATTCCCTTTGCCATTCATGAACAGAACGCGGTTCTGGGCCGGGCCAACCGGATGGTTGCGGGGGCCGCCCACCGCATCGCCACATCCTTCCCGACAGTCAAACTGATCGCGCCCAATGACACGGCCAAGGTCATCTGGACCGGCAACCCGATCCGCCACGAAGTCGCAGCGCTTGCCAGCACCGAATATGACGCCCCAACGCCTGAGGGCCCCGTCCGCCTGCTGATTACCGGCGGGTCGCAGGGTGCGCGCGTGCTGTCCGAAATTCTGCCCGCCGCCTTGGTCGCCCTGCCGCGTGATTTGCGCAACCGCCTGGTCGTGACCCAGCAGGCCCGCGAGGAAGACCTTGAAGCCGTGCGCAAGACCTATGAAGGATCGGGCATTGATGTGACGCTCGCGTCCTTCATTGACGATATTCCCGAACGCCTGCGCGACTGCCATCTGGTGATTGCGCGCTCTGGCGCCTCAACCGTCGCCGAACTGACCGCGGCCGGTCGTCCGGCCCTTCTGGTGCCGTTGCCGAGTGCGATTGACGATCACCAGCGTTTCAACGCCCAGCAGGTCGAAGAAGCCGGTGGCGCGTGGCTGATGTCCCAAGACCGTTTCACGATCGAAATTCTAAGCGAACGTTTGACCAAGCTTCTGCAAAACCCGGCCGCACTCACCCGTGCCGCCAAGGCTGCCAAGGCAACCGGTCGCCCCAATGCCGTCGAACGGCTGGCCGACATGGTGCTGGATCTGCTGGGCCTGAACCCGGCCGGCAGCCCCGACACTGATAACATGACAAAGAAAGACCCCCAGAAGGTATGAGGAGACACTCCATGAACACCCTGCCGCTCAACATCGGCACCATCCATTTTGTCGGTATTGGTGGCATCGGCATGTCCGGCATTGCCGAAATCCTGCACAACCTTGGTTACACCGTGCAGGGGTCGGATATTTCCGACAATGCCAATGTGCAGCGCCTGCGCGATCTGGGGATCAGGGTTTTCGTCGGCCATCAGGCCGCCAATGTCGAAGACGCCAAGGTGGTGGTCATCTCCACCGCCGTGAAGCCTGATAACCCCGAAGTCGTCGCCGCCCGCGCCGATATGATCCCGGTGGTTCGCCGCTCCGAAATGCTGGCCGAACTGATGCGCCTCAAGGCCGCGATTGCGGTTGGCGGCACGCACGGCAAAACCACCACGACGTCGCTTGTTGCCACCATGCTGGACGCGGCCGGGCTTGATCCGACCGTGATCAATGGCGGCATCATCAATTCATATGGCACCAATGCGCGCCTTGGCGATGGTGACTGGATGGTGGTCGAGGCCGATGAGAGTGACGGCACGTTCGTCAAGGTCCCCTCGACCATTTCGGTCGTGACCAATATCGACCCGGAACATCTTGATCACTGGAAAAACTTTGATCAGCTGCGCGAGGCCTTCAAGAACTTCGTTCAGAACATCCCGTTCTATGGCTTTGCGGTTCTGTGCATCGACCATCCCGAAGTCCAGGCCCTGATCGGCAAGGTCACGGACCGCCGCATCTTTACCTTTGGCTTCTCGCCACAGGCCGATGTCCGTGCCGTCAATGTCCGTACCGAAATCGGCCAAAGCACCTTTGACGTCGTCATTCGCGAACGGGTCGATAGCGAGGAACGGGTTATCAAGGATGTCCGCCTGCCGATGGTTGGCGATCATAACGTGTCGAACTCGCTGGCCGCGATCACGGTCGCACTCGAACTTGGCATTCCTGACGATAAAATCGTCTCTGCCTTTGACGGCTTCACGGGCGTTAAACGCCGCTTTACCAAAACCGGCGAAGTTGATGGTGTCACCATCATCGATGATTACGGTCATCACCCGGTCGAAATCAAGGCGGTTCTGAAGGCCGCCCGCAAGGCGACCCAAAACAACGTGATTGCCGTGGTTCAGCCGCACCGCTATTCGCGCCTGCACGACCTGTTCGAGGAATTCTGCACCTGCTTTAACGACGCCGATAGCGTGATCGTCGCCGACGTTTACGAAGCCGGCGAAAGCCCGATTGAGGGCGCATCGCGCGATGCATTGGTCGAAGGTTTGCGCAATCGTGGCCATCGCCATGTTGCCGCCCTTGAGGGGCCGGAATCACTGGCAAGCATGATCGCCAGGGAAGCCAAACCGGGCGATCTGGTCGTCTGCCTCGGTGCCGGATCGATCAGCGCATGGGCCAACGCCCTGCCCGCACAACTTGAAGCGCTTAAGAACTGAGACTGAACCGAAACCTGAAACGGATTTGACGAGTTTGTCATGAGCACGCCGGGACATCACACACCGCTTATTGATCGCCTGCCAAAGGTGCGCGGCAAGCTGCGCGAAGGCGCACAATTGTCCAAGGTCACCTGGTTTCAGGTCGGCGGCCCGGCCGATGTGATGTTCCGCCCGGCCGATGAAATGGATCTGGCCGATTTCATCAAAAACCGTCCGGCCGAAATTCCGATCACCGTCATCGGGGTCGGATCAAACCTTCTGGTCCGTGATGGCGGCATCCGTGGTGTCGTCATTCGCCTTGGTCGGCCCTTTACCGATGCCATCATCAAGGACGACGAAATTCATGCAGGCGCCGGTGCGCTTGACCTCAATGTTGCGCAAATCGCGCGCGATGCCGGGATTGCCGGGCTTGAATTCCTGTCCGGCATTCCGGGCACGATTGGCGGCGCGCTTCGCATGAATGCCGGGGCCTATGGTGCCGAAATCAAGGATGTTCTGGTCAGCGCCAACGCGATTGACGGCAATGGCGACCTTCATACCGTCACCGCCAAGGCGATGGATATGACCTATCGGCATTGCGGCCTTCCCGAAGACTGGATTTTCACATCCGCCATCCTGCGGGGCAAACCGGGCGACCCGGCCGAGATCACCAAACGCATGGATGAAATCCACGAAGCCCGCGCCGGATCGCAGCCGATCAAATCGCGCACCGGCGGATCGACCTTCGCCAATCCCCTGCCCGATAGTGCGTGGGAAGTCATTGATGCCGCCGGGTGCCGGGGGCTGACGATTGGCGGCGCGCAGATGTCGCCGCAGCATTGCAATTTCATGATCAATCTGGGCAATGCCACCGCCCTTGATCTCGAAGAACTCGGCGAAACCGTGCGGACGCGCGTGAAAAAACATAGTGGCGTCGATCTGCGCTGGGAAATCCGGCGCATCGGCGACCGACTGGGACACTCGATCATAGGAAAAGACGCATGAGCAAGCATGTCGCCGTCATTTATGGCGGCTGGTCCGCAGAACGCCCTGTTTCCCTGTCCTCGGGCACGGAATGCATCAAGGCACTGCGTGAAAAGGGCTATCGCGTCACCGAAATTGATGCTGACCGCGATCTGGCCGCCCAGCTTGCCGCGATTGATCCCAAACCCGATGTCGTGTTCAACGCCCTGCATGGTCGCTGGGGCGAGGATGGCTGCGTTCAGGGTCTGCTTGAAATCATGGGCATTCCCTATACCCATTCCGGTGTGCGCGCATCCTCCATCGCCATGGATAAAATGTCGGCCAAGGCGATGTTCATGGAATATGACATTCCCTGCGCCCGCCATGTCTGGGTCTCGCGCGATGAAATCGCATCGGGTAATGCGCTGCCGCCGCCCTATGTTCTCAAACCCAATAACGAAGGGTCTTCTGTCGGGGTGGAAATCATCCTGACGCCCGAGGAAGAACAGAACATGCTGGCCCGCGAATGGACGCATGGCGATGGCGTGATGCAGGAAGAATTCATTCCCGGCCGCGAAATGACCGTGGCGGTCAAGGATGGCAAGGCGATGGAAATCATCGAAATCCTGACCGGCAATCATGCCTTTTATGATTTCCAGTCAAAATATGTCGCTGGCGGGTCCGAGCATATCATCCCGGCCGACATCCCCGGCGACCTTCGCGCCAAAATTCAGGATTGCGCCGAAAAGGCCTATCGCGCGCTTGGCTGTCGCGGGATTGCGCGCGCCGATTTCCGCTATGACCCGGCCCATGACCGCGTTGCGATCCTTGAAATCAACACCCAGCCCGGCATGACCCCGACATCGCTTGTCCCCGATGCCGCCCGTCATGACGGGCTAAGCTTTGCCGACATTGTCGCCTGGATGGTCGAGGACGCCTCATGCGAACGCTGATGCTCACACTTGTGCATAAAGTCTCTGGAAATGGCTGCCATGTATAGCACCCCGCCCAGCACGCTCGAAGAACAGGCCCGCGAACGCCGCCAGAAGCTTGAACAGCAGCACAGCGTTGGCGCCAACCTGAAAAAGGTGGTGCATGTTTTCTGGTGGTCGAGCCTTGTGGCTCTGCTGATCGCCGGACCCTTTGCGCTGTGGTACACCGGCAAGGCCGAAAAATGGTATGCGGTTGCCGAGGTGGAGGCGATCCGGCTTTCCGCCGATTTCGGCATGACGGTGAAAAACATCGAGGTCCGCGGCCGCGACAAAACCGACCCCGCCGCCCTTCTTGCCGCCATCGGCCAGAAACCCGGCACCCCGATTGTTACCTTTGATGTCGATGCCGCCCGTGAACGCATCGAACAGCTTTCCTGGGTGCGCAACGCCATTGTCGAACGCCGCCTGCCCAACACCCTGATCGTCTCGATCACCGAACGCCAGCCGGTCGCCCTTTGGCAGACCGAGCATGGCCACACCGTGATTGATGCCGATGGTGCGCAGCTTCAGGATTACGAGCTTGGTGATTATCTGGACCTGCCGGTCGTGGTCGGGGCCGATGCCCCCGAAAATGCCAGCGAAATGTTGACCACGCTCAAATCCATCCCGCGCCTGTTTGACATGGTCAGCGGCGCACAGCGCATCGGCAACCGTCGCTGGAACATCCAGCTTGCCAACGGCATGTTCATCCGCCTGCCCGAAGAAAACATGGACAAGGCATGGGCGCGCCTCGATCAGCTTGATCAGGAACATCACATCCTGTCGCGCGACGTCCTGATCGTCGATCTGCGCCTGCCCGACCGCACCTTTGTCCGCCTGACACCAGGCGCGGCTGAGCAACGCCGCAACCCGCCAAAGAAGGGTAACGCGGCCTAGTGCCGCACCCCTGCCCGCAAAGCATCCCGAATAAATCCTCATAC
>CBIHMD010000215.1:0-5415 GCA_966210655.1 uncultured Thalassospira sp. | reverse complement strand
CATACGAGATGCTCAGGAGTCTCGTGGGCTCGAGATGTGTATAAGAGACAGGCCTTCAAGCTCGGCCAGTTCTTTGTCAAGGCGCCCCAGGCGATCTTTCGATGCCCGGTCTTCCTCTTTTTTAAGCGCCTCGCGCTCTATCTTAAGCTGGATAATCCGGCGATCAAGCTCGTCGATTTCTTCGGGCTTGGAATCAAGTTCCATCCGAAGACGCGATGCCGACTCATCCATAAGGTCGATTGCCTTATCGGGCAGGAAACGGTCGGTGATGTACCGATTGGAAAGCGTTGCCGCCGCAACCAGCGCGTTATCGGCAATACGCACGCCGTGATGGAGTTCGTATTTTTCCTTGATCCCGCGCAGGATCGAAACAGTGTCGGAAACACTTGGCTCCGAGACAAAGACTGGCTGGAAACGACGGGCAAGTGCCGCGTCCTTTTCAATGTGCTGGCGATATTCATCCAGCGTGGTCGCACCAACACAATGAAGTTCACCGCGCGCCAGTGCCGGTTTCAAAAGGTTGGAGGCATCCATCGATCCCTCGGCCTTTCCGGCCCCGACCAGCGTGTGCAATTCGTCAATGAACAAAACAATCTGCCCGGCTTCGGCTTCGATCTCGGACATCACCGCTTTCAGGCGTTCCTCGAACTCACCGCGGAACTTGGCACCGGCAATCAGCGCACCAAGGTCAAGCGACAGAAGTTTCTTGTCCTTAAGCGTTTCGGGCACATCACCCTTGACGATGCGCAATGCCAGACCTTCGGCAATGGCCGTTTTACCAACGCCGGGTTCGCCAATCAGAACCGGGTTGTTTTTGGTCCGGCGTGACAGAACCTGAATCGCGCGCCGAATTTCCTCATCACGGCCAATCACAGGGTCAAGCTTGCCCTCACGTGCCGCAGCCGTCAGATCACGCGCATACTTTTTAAGCGCGTCATACTGGCTTTCCGCACCGGAACTATCGGCGGTGCGGCCTTTGCGGATGTCATTGATCGCCCCGTTAAGCGCCTGTGCGGTCACACCTGCATCAGCAAGAACCTTGCCCGCGACCGATTTTGGATCAAGCGCAATAGTCAAAAGCAACCGTTCGGCCGTGACATAGCTGTCACCGGCCTTCTTGGCGACTTCCTGTGCCTGATCAATCAGGCGGGCAAATTCGGATGACAGATAAATCTGGCCATTCCCGCCCGATACCTTGGGCAGTTTTGCCAGTTCCTGCGCACAGCGAACCTGCGCGGTTTTGGGCTTGCCGCCCGCCGCCTTGATAAGATTGGCTGCCAGACCTTCTTCATCGTCAAGCAGCACTTTCAGAAGATGGATCGGAACAAATTGCTGGTGGTTTTCACGCAGCGCCAATGATTGCGCGGCCTGAAGAAAACCTTTGGACCGGTCCGTAAACTTTTCGAATTCCATGCCTGTCACTCCTTGAGCCAACAGTATCGTATCATGCGGACCTTCTTGGAAGCATCCGCGACCTTAAGTGGTTTTATCCACA
The DNA here is from genome assembly GCA_966210655.1 of uncultured Thalassospira sp. Classification (GTDB taxonomy): domain Bacteria; phylum Pseudomonadota; class Alphaproteobacteria; order Rhodospirillales; family Thalassospiraceae; genus Thalassospira. The sequence goes on along the minus strand of CBIHMD010000215.1, from coordinate 3,920 downwards.
ATAGAAATTATCAATCTTTCCATTGTTGACGTCTTTGATATGTCTCAGTTCCTGTCCATTGCAAGACGATACCCCTACAAAAGTTGCAAGAATTAATTGTGCGCCGCAGCACCATTTTCTGGCATCATTCAAGATTGCGGCGAAAAGCGTTGTCATTCTGGCCAAATCTGTTGCCCGACGCGGTACAGGAAATCTTGCCCTTGGGAATACAAGGCATTAACGTCGCCACTTGTTTTATTTTGGCCTGCCTATCGGCCCGCCCCATTTGCCGATATGTAATTGCGCCCCACAGGATCGAACGCCATGCCTATCGAACTTAAAGCCATCAAACGATACCCCGTCAAAGGGCTGCGCGGCATTGAAATGCCCGGGGCCGAAATCACCGCACAGAAGATGCTAACTGATGACCGCCGTTTCATCATTGCAACCCAGTCTTCGGTCGGGCAGGACGGTGTGCATGAATGGGCGCGCAAAAGCAATTTCCTGCAACTGGTCAACACGCCCAAGCTGGCCGAGCTTGGCATCGAATATGACGATGCCACAACGACGCTGGCGATCCTTCGCAATGGTCGCGCGATCTGCAAAGGTAATCTTGAAGACAAGATGGGCCGGACCGTGATCGAGGATTTCCTGAAGGCGTTTCTGAAAAATGATATCGCCGGAACACCCAAAATCTATTCGGTCCCCGATGTCAGCTTCGGCGATATGAAGGACCCCTATATCTCGATCATTAATCTGGCATCGGTGCGCGATTTCGCCGAACGTATTGTCCAGAAAGAAGTCGATCCGATGCGGTTCCGCGGCAATCTGCTGATCGACGGGCTTGAACCGTGGGCGGAACTGAAATGGGAAGAAGGCCAGATCGTCAAAATCAATGGCATCGATTTCCGCGTCATTCACCCGATCACGCGCTGCAAGGCAACCAGTGTCAATCCCGGCACGGCAGAATCTGACATCAATGTACCACTGCTGCTGCGCAAGGGCCTGAACCACCTTTACATGGGGGTTTATGTCGAGGCAGTCGGTTCGGGCACCATCCAGCCGGATGATAAAATCGTCGTTGCATAAGACTAACTGAAAGTCGGGGCGTGTACCGCCATCCCCTGAAACATCTCGTCATGGTACCAGTCGATCCGGTACGCCCGGATCGGCGGAATGCCTTTGCGAAACAGTATCTGTTCCTCTGTCGGGAAACGTGCAACTTCGGTAGATCGCACGATTGCCTGATTGTCCTGCGGGCGCAAATGCACCGGACGATCAGCGCTGAAACCACCACCGGTGTCTTCAAATTTTGACATCGCCGTCAGTCCGGAAACCCAGTCAAGGTTGAAAGCCCCATCCTGACTGAGCACGGAAATCGCATCCGCTCGCCCAACAACATTTTCCCAGTTCAGGCATACATCCATAAGACCGCTAACACCTGAAAAACCGGGCCAGATGATCATGCCATCGCCAAGTCCGCCGCCCAGAAGACGCTCAAACAACGGCATGCGGCCAACCGCCTCTATCCCGTCAAACAGCACCAGAAATTCCGCATCCCCGCTTTTCCAGTCCCGGCGGGTAATCAGTTGCATCATGGCGCCAATCATGGCCCGGCTGAATGCGGTTTGGCTGGCTGGTGTATCACCGCCCATCTGGCCGACAATGAAAATCGATACCGGCCGTCCGGTCAGATCATCCATGCCAAACGTGCTGTTGCTCACGACACGAGCAATCGCAGGATTGTCGAAATCGGCTGTCGCCATGCGGCACGCTTCGATGATCGACATGCGCTGGTCTTCGGTCATGTCAAGGATCGTCAGGGCAATATCGGAAATCCTGCCATCAGCGGACTCGATTCCCATCAGTTCCTCAAGGATTTTATAAAACCGGTGCGACGGCATCACCAGATTGCGCCGAACCTCGGCAAGGCTTCTGTTTTCTTTCAGGCTCTTTTGCATGGTGTAAACGATGAATCCCTGCAAAAGGGTGCGCGCCGCGCGGGTTTCCTGTTCGTCAAGTTCCTGAACAAAGACCGGAGCCAGCAATGTATCGGCAATCAATCCGGCATCCGCAATCAGTCCCTCGCCCTGCTGGCGCATGAAATCGCACGGATTGAACTGATCGGTTTCCGCCCCGGCCTGCCCGTGCGGATCAATAAGGATGACCCGTTGACCCATCTTTTTGCGGCGATCCTGTACGGCACGGTAAATGCTGCCATGACGTTCATAGACAAACAGCGCACCGGTATGCAGCAGGGCATTTGGCTCTGCCGAGGCGCGGTAATATTCTTCGGGTTTGCTGGAAAACGTAATCACCCGGCGCAGTCCCGATGAACCGATCAGCCTTTTTTCCGTCCCCCAGCGCCCCAGTACGATTGACGGCTTGGGATCAAGAAGCTTTCGCGCATTAAGATCTTCGAGCTTGGCCCATTGGCCTTCGGCTTTCATCTTGGCGGCCTGCATCGGCGAAACGGATTGTTTTTTCTTCGAAGGCGAGGATTGCATGCGATTAAGCATGATCACAATCAAGGGCAGGAACATCGGAATGATAAAACAGACAGCCCCCAGCAAAGCCAGCTCATAGTCACCGTTAAACACGCCAAGCGCGACAACCATCCCGCCAAGCGCCCACAGCAGTACCATGATGACGCGGAACAGACCTCCCCCCATCATTCACCCCCAAGAATGTTTACCTGTCTTTTAGCGAAGCGACCCCAATGCATTTAAATGCCTTCCGTTCCGCCAGCAGGTCATATTGCCATCAAGTGATAGCAGTTAAAATCTGCAGTTGCACCATATTACCTATTTATGGATTCAGGGTTTCACATCAAGAAGTCCAATTGACAGCACGGTAAATAAACCTGTGGCAAAGCGGCCCTTCAGGCCCCGGAAACAACGAACCCCGCGGGATTTCTCCGGCGGGGTTCGTTGTAATCGCGGCAAGGCCAAGGATCAGGCAGAAACCGGTTCCGCTGATTTGTCTTCGCTTGCACTTTCTTCGCCGTCTTCACGACCGGCAGCACGGCTGCGGCCACGACGGGCTGTCGGATGACGGCCACGTGTGCGGCTTGTTCCGGCAGCAGCTTTGCGCGGTTTCTTTTCTTCGCCATCTACCGATGTATCGGTATCGGCATTGTCAGTCGGCGCAATATCCAAAGACGGCTGATCGCTATCTTCGGACGCCGTCTTTGGCGGACGACCGCGCGGTGCGGCACGGCGCGCACGCGGGGCACGCTTTACCGGTGCATCATCACCGTCATTATTGTTCGGTCCAGAAGCAGCCACTTCACTGGCTGCAGCGGAATTGTTATCGGCATAATCGGCCGCATTTTCCGCTGACGCGGCGACGTTATCCTGATTTACAGAATTATCGTTGCTGTCGTCACCATTCTGGTTTTCGCTACGCTCGTCACGGTTCGGGCGATTGTTGCCCCGATCATTCCGATCGTTGCGATCATTACGCTGCGGGCGCGGGTTATTATTGTCGCCACGCTCTTCGCGGCGCTGGTTTTCCCAGTCAATCGCGGCCTGCAAAATACGATGATAGTGTTCCGCATGCTGGTAATAGTTTTCAGCAAGAACCGGATCGTCAGTGCAATCCTTGGCCAGCGAAACATATTTTTCGTAAACCTGCTGGGCGTTTCCACGAACGCGCCCATCCGGACCGTTACTGTCAAAAGTCTGAAATTTCGGATTTACAGGACGTTTATTCGGCTGCGGACGTCCACGCGGACGCTTGTTATTACTATTGTTGTTGTTGTTGTTATTTCTCATATCAACATGTCTTTGGTGTTGAAGGACAAATCCGGATTCATCAAGAAATCTCGGAACCACTCCGTCTGAAAAACATATTTCCCGCTAAACAGTACCGGTTAAACGGCACTACGACAAATCCACCGAAGACCTTAAAGGGAACGGAGATTTATTACTGTTTACAGG
>CBIHMD010000214.1:0-5424 GCA_966210655.1 uncultured Thalassospira sp. | reverse complement strand
GCTGCGGGCAGAGAATGACCAGCTTTCTCTGACGGCAACGGACATGGATCTTGAGGTGATTGAAACCACCACTGCGGAAGTCAGTGAAGCCGGTGCAACCACCACCCCCGCCCATACGCTTTACGAGATTGTTCGCAAACTGCCGGAAGGATCGCAGGTGCAAATCGCGCTTGAGCCGGGTGCGGGGCGTCTTACCCTTTCGGCGGGTCGTTCGAAATTCAATCTGGCCGTTCTTCCGGTTGATGATTTCCCGGTCATGTCCGGTGGGGACCTTCCGGTCAGCTTTGGCCTTGCCGCAGCGGAACTTCGCGGTCTGATTGATCGTGCCGAATTTGCCATTTCGACCGAAGAAACCCGTTATTACCTGAACGGTATCTATTTCCATGCAACAGATGCCGAAGGAACCAAAATCCTGCGCGCTGTTGCGACTGACGGCCATCGTCTGGCACGTGTCGAAGCGCCGCTTCCCGATGGTGCGGAAAATATGCCGGGCGTCATCGTGCCGCGTAAAACCGTTGGCGAACTGCGTAAGCTGATCGAGGAAACGGGCGAAGCGGTGGATATCGCATTGTCGGATACCAAAATCCGCTTTGGCTTTGGCAAGGCTGTTCTGACCTCCAAGCTGATTGACGGTACCTTCCCGGATTACGAACGGGTTATCCCGTCGGGTAATGACAAGACACTTGATATCGAATGCAAGGCATTTGCCGATGCGGTTGACCGTGTTTCGGCGATTTCAATCGAGAAATCCCGTGCAGTAAAGGTCGTCATGTCGGGCAATACCCTGACCCTGTCGGCATCAAGTCCGGAACATGGAACCGCGACCGAAGAACTTGAAATCAATTACGATGCCGATGATATCGAAATCGGTTTTAACTCGCGCTATCTGCTCGATATCGCCAAGCAGGTAAAGGGCGATACCCTTAACCTTCTGATGTCGGATGGATCGTCTCCGACCATTCTGCGTGATACCGATGACCTGTCGGCATTGTATGTTCTGATGCCGATGCGCGTCTGACGGTTAGCGCATTTTTGCTGTGGCTGTTTTTGCCCATAATCTCTCATCTCAAGACGGTACGTTCATGACGAACCGTCTTGCCGTTTCCCGCATACAGCTTAGCGATTTTCGCTGCTACGAAAGCCTGCGCCTGTCGCTTGACGGGGTGCCGGTGGTTTTGACCGGACCAAACGGGGCTGGGAAAACCAACCTGCTTGAAGCCGTATCGCTTTTATCACCGGGCAGCGGGTTAAGACGGGCCAAGCTAGGCGAGATATCCCGCAAACTGCCGGGCGTGGATGAGGCAGATGACGGGACATTGCGGGCCTGGGCGGTATCGGTGCAGTTGACCACGCCGGACGGAGACTATCAGGTTGGGTCGGGTCTTGATCCAGTCGCCCTTGCGCAGGGACGCGAAAAGCGGGCCGTTCGTATTGATGGTGAAAACCAGCGGGGTCAGGCATCGCTGGGCCGGGTTTGTGCCGCGGTTTGGCTGACACCGCAAATGGACCGTCTATTTCTGGATGGTCCGTCGGCGCGACGCCGGTTTCTGGATCGGCTGGTTTATGGCCTTGATCCGGAACACAGCAGCCGGGTTGCTGCCTATGAACACAGCCTGCGCAGTCGGGCGAAGCTTTTGAAAGAGGGCAAGGCAGACGATAAATGGCTGGTCGCGATCGAAGATTCGATGGTGCGCCACGGGATTGCCGTTGCGGTCGCGCGTGCTGAATTGCTGGCAAAGCTTGGCCGTGCCGGAACCATGGTTGTCGGGCCGTTCCCTGTGGCAAGGCTGGCCTTGGCAGGGGATCTTGAAAACTGGATGGAACAGCTGCCGGCGATCGAGGTCGAAGACAGAATGCGGGTGGCATTGCGCGACGGACGATCACGTGATGCCACTTATGGCGGGGCTTCCGTCGGGCCGCAGCGCAGTGATTTGCTGGTATGGCATAATGCCAAGAACCAGTCGGCAGATCAGTGTTCTACCGGTGAACAGAAGGCCCTGCTGCTATCGATAATCATGGCCAATACCCGCTTGCAGAGCAAAGCACGCGGAGCTGGCCCGTTGCTGTTGCTTGATGAGGTTGTGGCGCATCTGGATGCAGAACGCCGCCACCACCTGTTTGATGAAATCGTGGCGCTTGGCGTCCAGGCCTGGATGACAGGTACGGACCGGGCGCTGTTTGAAGGTTTGGACGGACGTGCGCAATTCTTCCGCGTGGAAGATGCCACACTTACCGCTGAAACCACTCCGTGAATGCCGAGGTTGTGACGCTATGACCAACGAAACAGAAGCTCCGAAAACTGCCGAACAACAGGCGCAGGATTACGGTGCAGAATCGATCAAGGTTCTCAAGGGCCTTGAAGCGGTCCGTAAACGCCCGGGCATGTATATCGGCGATACCGATGACGGCAGTGGTTTGCATCACATGATCTATGAAGTCGTCGATAACGCGATCGACGAGGCGCTGGGCGGATATTGCGATACCGTCTGGGTGCAACTGAACGGTGATGGCTCGGCTACGATCCGCGATAACGGGCGCGGTATTCCGACCGACCTGCACAAGGAAGAAGGCGTTTCGGCGGCCGAGGTCATCATGACCCAGCTTCATGCCGGTGGTAAATTTGACCAGAATTCCTACAAGGTTTCCGGCGGTCTGCACGGCGTGGGCGTTTCGGTTGTGAACGCCCTGTCGACCTTGCTGAAGCTGCGCATCTGGCGCAACGGCAAAGAGCATTACATGGAATTTTCCGGGGGCGATGCGATCAAGCCGCTGGAGATTGTCGGCGACGCGCCAATGACGGCAGAGGGCAAACCCCTGACCGGAACCGAAGTCACCTTCTATCCCGATGCCGAAATCTTCACGATGACCGAGTTCAACCTGCCAACGCTTGAGCATCGTCTGCGCGAACTGGCCTTCCTGAACTCTGGCGTGATCCTGACGCTGCGTGACGAACGCCACGGCGAACCGGTTGAAACGAAGCTGCATTACGAAGGCGGTATTCGTGCCTTTGTCGAATATCTCGACCGTAACAAGGCACCGCAGATCGAAGAACCGATTGCCATTGTCGGTGAAAAAGACGGTATTACCGTTGAAGTTTCCCTGCAATGGAATGACAGCTATCATGAAACCACGCTGTGCTTTACCAACAACATTCCGCAGCGTGATGGTGGGACTCACATGGCCGGTTTCCGTGCCGCATTGACCCGTCAGATCAATTCTTATGCGCAGGAAAGCGGGATTGTGAAGAAGGAAAAGGTCAGCCTTTCCGGGGATGACGCCCGCGAAGGTCTTACCTGCGTGATTTCGGTCAAGGTACCGGATCCGAAATTCTCGTCTCAGACCAAGGATAAGCTGGTTTCGTCCGAAGTACGCCCGGTTGTCGAAAACATCGTGAATGACAGGCTTCAGCAGTGGCTGGAAGAGCATCCACAGGATGCGCGCAAAATCGTCACCAAGGTGGTTGAGGCCGCATCGGCACGCGAAGCCGCGCGCAAGGCACGTGAACTGACTCGCCGCAAAGGCGCGCTTGATATATCGTCTCTGCCGGGCAAACTTGCCGATTGTCAGGAACGCGACGCGTCCAAGGCCGAACTGTTCATCGTGGAGGGTGATTCCGCAGGTGGATCGGCTAAACAGGGTCGTGAACGTGGTTTTCAGGCAATCCTGCCATTGCGTGGTAAAATCCTGAACGTTGAACGTGCGCGTTTTGATAAAATGCTTTCAAGTCAGGAAATTGGCACGCTGATCACAGCCCTTGGCACCGGGATCGGCCGCGATGATTTCAACATTGAAAAAACGCGCTACCACAAAATCATTATCATGACTGACGCCGACGTCGACGGTGCGCATATCCGAACCCTGCTTTTGACGTTCTTCTATCGTCAGATGCCGGAACTGGTTGAACGTGGATATCTCTATATCGCGCAACCGCCACTTTATCGTGCCAAGCGTGGTAACTCGGTTCAGTACCTCAAAGATGACCGCGAGATGGAACAATACCTGACCGCGCAGGGGACCGAAGACGCGTTGCTGACACTTAGCGGCGGCGTTCAGGTTGCCGGTCCGGATCTGGTCCGCATTGTCGAACTGGCACGTAAAGCCAAGGGATTCCTTGAGCCACTTTCCCTGAAATTGCCGATCTCGATTCTTGAGCAGGCTGTTCTGGCCGGTGCTCTGAACCCGGCATTGCTTGATGATGACAACAAACGTCAGGAAGCGGCAAATACACTTGCAGGTCGTCTTGATCTTCTGTCCGAAGATTTTGATCGCGGCTGGAAAGGCGAGGCATCCCAGGATGAAATTGTCATGTGGCGTATGCTGCGCGGTGTCGAGGAACGTCATGTCATTGACGGTAATATCCTGCGTTCGGCGGAAAGCCGTGCAATTGCCGGGTTGCTCGGTGAGCTTCGCGAACTGTTCGAAACTGGTGCCGAATTCGGTGCCAAGGACAAGGTCTGGAAAATCAGTGGTCCGGTCGATCTGGTCAATGCGGTGATGGAATATGGCCGTCGCGGTATTTCCATCCAGCGCTATAAAGGTCTGGGTGAAATGAACCCGGATCAGCTTTGGGAAACCACCCTTGATCCGAATGTCCGCTCGCTTCTTCAAGTCCGTGTCGATCATGCGGACGAGGCCGAGGAAGTCTTTTCGACGCTGATGGGGGACGTCGTTGAACCGCGTCGCGACTTCATCCAGTCCAACGCGCTCAAGGTTGCCAACCTCGACGTATAAGCGACATCAATGTGAATTGACTCATAAAACTGGAAACGCGACACATAAATTTAGAAGCTGTGACGCATAAAATTAGAACGGGCAGAGTAAGTCCAATCGCGTGATACGAACTAGCTCTGCCTGTACATCATCGTTGAGATATGTTGCAACGAGACATATCGATAACGCCCCCCCATACACAACGCTTAGCCTGTTTCTGAGTCATCTCAGTGATTCGCTTCTTGGGGGATTATTTTTAGCCAAAATAGTAATTTGTTGAAGGTTTTGCTTCCTCAGTGAGGTTTATTCACGTCACTATATGAGCCGAATAAGGTGATTAATCGGCTCAGGAGGGAGCATTGTGATGGGTAAATGGAGCTGGCGGCACAGCGACTGGCCCAATTTCACGTGGGATAGGCAGCAGACCCAAGCCTTAATCACAAAAGCACTTACTGAGAACATTGTTGCGTCTTTTGCAATTGAGGGCGAGCACCTCGACGGAAATGCAGTTTCCAACGAATTCGAAAGAGTTTTTGTTTCGACTGACTGCCAAGAGCGAGCAAGGAATGTAGGTGTTAAGGAAGCGAACGCTGCTGCTTTAATGTCTGACGTTTTTAACGATTCTTCTTCAAAACTTTCTTTTTATCGTTTGGGGTCCTTGAATAGCCCCTGGAATTGTAGACACCCGGTTTGATCAGATTTGTCGTCTTTCGA
>CBIHMD010000213.1:0-5464 GCA_966210655.1 uncultured Thalassospira sp. | reverse complement strand
TCCGCCCCGGAAGCCGAACCGCGATCAAGCAGGATCGCCAAAGGCACACCGGCGAAATAATCACTACTGTCAGCTTCATAACTGCGAAGCTTTCGCTCGCCCCGCCCTTCGGTCGCGACAATCAGGCCGTCACTCAGGAACTGATCGGCAATGTCCGCCGCACTGTCAAGCAAGCCACCTGGGTTCCGGCGTAAGTCGACAATGATCCCGCGCGGCTTCCCGATCTGGTCTTCCAGCATTTGAAGATATTCGCGTGTCTGATCAAGCGTACTCGCATCAAAACGCGACACCCGAACATAGGCCAGATCGTTATCGATGATTGATGCCGTCACAGATGGGACTTCGATCCGGGCACGTTTGACGGTGACGTCAAAATTTTCCTGCTTACGCCGGATCGTTAATGTCACCGGGTCACCGACACGACCGCGCATAAGCCGGACAGCTTCTGCAATCGGTTCACCCTTCATGTCATGACCGTCAATATGTGTAATCCGGTCATTGGGCTGCAACCCGGCCCGTGCGGCAGGCGTATCGTCAATTGGCGATACGATACGGATCAATTTATCTTCGTCCTGCGAAATAACGATACCGACCCCGGCAAAGCTGCCTTCCGTACTTTCCTGCAGACGGCGAAACATTTCATCGGTCATATAGGCACTGTGTGGATCAAGATCATGCAGGCTTTCATCCAGCGCCGCCCCGACAATACCGGATGGCGTGTTATCTTCTGCCTCGAGTTCCGGCAAACTGGCAATCGCCCGCTCGACAAAGGCAGGGCGATCAATGTCTTCGACATAAGTATCCGAGAGAACCTGAACCGCTTCGACAAACAATTTGTCTGCACGGTCATACTGATCACTGGTTGCGTTATCTGCGACATAATCGCGGTAGGCATCCAGGAAAAGTTGTTCATCATCGCTTGGCCAAACCGGACCGGCACATGCAACCAGCCTTGTCCCGGCAAATGAAATCACCACCGCAAGTAAAATTGGCAATATTCCTTTGCGCAGCACGGCCATACTCCTGTGTTTTATCATTCTTTTATATCGTGTCCCGATTACCGGAAGAGCAGTTTAGCCTGCCAAACCCCGAATGGCGACCCTGCAACCACGCCCCTATCCGATTTATATCGGAACCAGTATGTATTATTGCCAGTACTGCAGCGCAACACTTGCAGACTGAAAGTGACAACACACGACGAATGTCTGAGAAGAATTTGTCATTTTCAGGCGGAAACAGACTCGATCTTCCTTACTCATCTGATTATGCTACATGTCAAGAATAACGCCCCGCAATGCGGGCGACACCGAGCGGGCGCCTCACAATTCAGGGAGACGTCTTTTTCCATGACCGATTACACACCACCAATCCATGATCTGCGGTTTCTGATCCATGAAGTGATCGGCTTGCAAACCGTTTCAGATATCCCTTGCTTTGCCGAAACCACTCCTGATCTTGTAGATGCCATCCTCGAAGAAGCGGGCAAACTTGCCGCCGGGGTACTGGCACCATTAAACCGGGTCGGAGATAAGGAAGGTTCCATTCTTCAGGCCGATGGCAGTGTTCGCACACCGACGGGCTGGAAAGACGCCTATGGTAAATTTTGCGAAGGCGGTTGGCAAGGCATCAGCGCACCTGAAGCGGAAGGTGGTATGGGCCTGCCACTCCTGATCGGGGCAGCGGTAGGCGAACTTTGGCATTCAGCAAATATGGCCTTTTCACTTTGCCCGATGCTGACGGCAGGGGCCATTGAGCTCCTGACAGCACATGGATCGAACGAGCAGCGCGCACTTTACCTTTCGCGAATGATCAGCGGTGAATGGACCGGCACCATGAATCTGACCGAACCGCAGGCGGGTTCGGACCTTTCAAAAGTTCGCAGTATGGCAGCCCCCGCTGGAGACAGCAGTTACCGGGTGACAGGCCAAAAGATTTTCATCACCTATGGCGATCACGAGATGACAGGCAACATTGTCCATCTTGTTCTAGCCAGAACACCTGACGCGCCAGAAGGTGTCAAAGGCATTTCATTGTTCATTGTGCCCAAGTTTCTTGTTAACGCGGATGGTACGACAAGCGAACGCAACGACGTCAAATGCGTATCACTGGAGCACAAACTTGGCATTCATGGCAGCCCGACAGCGGTGCTTTCGTTCGGGGATCAGGGTGGTGCCATCGGATATCTGGTCGGCGCTGAAGGTCAAGGTCTGGCCTGCATGTTTACCATGATGAATAATGCCCGTCTTGCGGTCGGCCAGCAGGGTGTTGCCATCTCTGAACGTGCCTATCAACAGGCTGTGTCTTATGCACGTGATCGTAAACAAGGCAAGTCGGCAACGACAGGTCATGATGACACTATCATTCATCATGGGGACATCCAGCGCATGTTGATCAGAATGCGGTCAACAACCGAAGCCGCACGCGCGTTATCGCTTTATGCAGCGGTCCAGCTTGATATTGCCCATAATCACAATAACAAGGATATGCGTGCGGCCGCACAGGCACGCGCCGACCTCCTGATCCCGATGGTCAAGGGCTGGTCAACGGATTTGGGGGTCGAAAACGCTTCCCTTGGCATTCAGGTTCACGGCGGAATGGGCTTTATCGAAGAAACCGGTGCAGCCCAACATCTGCGCGACGCTCGGATTGCACCAATTTACGAAGGCACAAATGGCATTCAGGCACTGGATCTGATTGGTCGAAAACTCTTGCGCGACAAGGGATCCGCCATGCAGGCGCTCGTTGCCGAAATGCGTAAAACCATCGCTCAAACAGCCGATGCTGATGAAATGGTAAAACCGACAAAGATGCTGGGCAATGCAATTGATCAACTTGAAAACACAACGATAGACATCCTTGCCAGAAGCGAAGCTTCCTCGGCATTCGCACAAGCTGTCGCCTCTCCTTATCTCCGACAAGCGTCGATTTGTGTCGCAGGATGGTTGATGTATTGCTCGCAAAAAAAATTATCTGGCGACCGTGTCGAACCGGGCTTCGCCAATGCCAAGCATCTGAGTTGCGATTTCTTTTTTGGGCAAGTACTCCCGGAAACCGACTTTCTGGCACGCCAGATTGCCAATACACAAAACGACCTGCTGCCCGACACAGCGCCATTATTCTGACACAGCTTTGGCGTTGTAATCCCCTGATGCCTCGTAAAGCATAATGCATAGCGAGGTATCAATTTTCGCCTTTAACGACAATCGGTTGCCGTCTGCTCCACCGCGACCACCCTGCCTCATCGCGCAACAGTATAATTGCCGGGATTTATCCCTAATTTCCTGTTTCGGTTTCTGAACGCTTCTCTATAATCCGGCCAATGAATCGTTTAACCCGATATATGCTGAAACAGCAATTTATCATGATGGTGTTTGTGACACTTGGCTTGCTTTGTGTCATCTGGCTGTCGCAAAGCCTGCGTTTCATTGAAATGATTGTGAATCGGGGCCTGTCTGTCTCGGTCTTTTTGCAATTGACATCGTTGCTGCTTCCCAGTTTTCTGGCAATTATTTTACCCATCTCGCTCTTTTTCGTTGTTGTTTTCACCTACAATAAACTTATTCAGGATCGCGAGCTGATCGTTATGCGCTCTGCCGGGTTGAGCCAATGGGCATTGGCGAAACCAACACTCATCCTGGCATTGCTGACCGCCGCCTTCGGCTATTTCCTGACACTGTTTTACCTGCCCTACAGCTATCAGCAGTTCAAGGAACTGCAATTTTCCATTCGCAATGATTTCTCGTCAGTGTTGTTGCAGGAAGGCAGTTTTACCGATCTCGACGGCTTGACTGTTTACATTCGGGAAGTCGGGCAGGATAACGAGCTACTTGGAATTCTGGTTCACGATTCAAGAGACCCTGCTGCGCAAGCAACAATGATGGCCAAGAATGGGGCTCTTGTCAGAACCGAAAACGGCCCGAGGATCGTGTTGCTTGACGGAAACCGGCAGGAAGTCAACATCAAGGACGGCACGATGTCGATCCTCTATTTCGACCGCTATGCTGTTGATATTGCCCACAACACAGAAGACCCCACCTTGCGATACCGGGAAGCGCGGGAGAGAAGCGTAACCAACCTTCTGACAGCAATGCCGCCTGATATTTATCAGAATGACCTTGGTCCGTTTCGCGCCGAGGGACATGACCGGTTAATTTCGCCATTATACGCAATCGGCTTCGCCAGCATTGCGCTTGCAGTTTTGGTTTCAAGCAGTTTCTCCCGTCGGGGTCAGACGGGCAGATTGCTGCTGGCGATTGCTGTCATGATTGTTTTTCAGGTTATCGGCATTGCCATGAAAAACCTTGCAGCAAAGAACCCGGACCTTGTGCCGCTTATGTATCTAAATGCACTTCTTCCGATCATCGGGGGCCTCTATTGGACATTCCGCGGACCGCAAAACCAGGCGAAGGCAGCGAACCGTGATGAGGTTACCGCATGAGGATTTCCCCTACGCTAACCTTGTATTTCGGCAAGCATGTCCTGATTTCCATACTCGGGATACTTGCTCTTTTGATCGGGTTGATCCTTATTGGCGATACCATTGAATTGTTACGCAGAGCAGGCGGAAAACCAGATGCCACGGTGGGTATCGTTTTTCAGATGGCCGCCAGCAGAATTCCCTTCATGACCGAAAAAGTCCTGCCGTTTGCGGTTTTGTTCGGCTCAATGTTTTCGTTCTGGAAGCTGACCGGTAATCAGGAACTTGTTGTGACACGCGCAGCAGGTGTTTCCGCATGGCAATTTTTGCTGCCGCCGATCATGTGCGCGATTTTGCTCGGCTCCATTCAGGTCATGGCTCTCAATCCGCTGTCCTCTATATTGCTGCAGCGCTACGAAACACTTGAAGCACGTTACCTTCAGGGTAACAGCAGCATCATGAACCTGTCTTCAAGCGGTTTGTGGTTACGTCAGGGCACACAGGATGGCCAGGCGGTGATCTATGCCCGTGAAGTGCGTGGTCAGGCAACAGATCGGGTAGATTTGCGCAACGTCACCATCTTCCGGTTCGAGAATGCGGATGATTTCACGACCCGAATTGATGCCCAGCGTGCCGTGCTCGAGCCCGGCACCTGGCATTTTTATGATGCATGGACGTTTCATCCGGGGCAGGTCAGTGAATTTTCATCGGAGTTGATGTTACCCACCAACCTGACAATCCGAAAAATTCAGGACAGTTTTGCATCGCCGGAAACGATGTCGTTCTGGGATCTGAAGCCGTTTATCAATCTTCTGGAACGCGCTGGTTTTAATGCAACCCGACATCGCATACATTTTCACAGTTTGCTGTCGCGTCCATTGCTACTTTGCGCAATGGTTCTAATTGCTGCCGCATTCTGTCTTAAATTTTCTCGACGCCGCCGTGCATCTCTTGTTATCGGTGGCGGTGTTGCAACTGGGTTCATTCTTTATTTTTGCACCGATGTCATTTCAGCACTTGGAGTTTCGGGTGGAATCCCGCCTGTTC
>CBIHMD010000212.1:0-5487 GCA_966210655.1 uncultured Thalassospira sp. | reverse complement strand
CCCGATCTGCTGGATCTGTCGATCAACTCGACCCTGTCGCGTACCACCATGACGTCGTTTACCACGTTGCTGGCGCTGATTGCGTTGTTTGCATTTGGCGGCGAAGCGATTCGCGGTTTCACGATGGCATTGATTATCGGCATCGTGATCGGGACCTATTCGTCGATCTGTGTCGCATCCCCATTGCTGATGGTACTGCGTCTGCGTCGCAAGATCCCGGAAGGCGAAGAAGCCCAGGAAGCCGGGGCCTGATCGTTCCGGTCCGCTGAGAGATGTTTACAAAAAGGCCGGGTTTGTGCAAAAAACAACCCGGCCTTTTTCTTTTGCCCCAAAGGCGGGTGACCTTTGCCGGCTGATAAAACCCTTTGAAAACTGGTTACTGCCTTGGCGCAAAACATGAACGCAAGTAACGGTCATCGTGCAAACTTGCTCGGCAGCCTGTGGATGATGGCGGCGATGGCTGCGTTCGCCGTCGAAGACGCATTTGTAAAGGTCGTTTCGGGAGCGCATCCTGTCGGACAGGTGTTGATCCTGTTTGGTGTTGGCGGCGCGGTTCTGTTTGCAGCTATCGCCAAGGCGCAGAACAAGCGTTTGCTGGACCCTGCCGTTCTTTCGCGTCCGATGTGCATACGGATCGTGTTCGAGGTCACCGGACGTCTGTTTTATGTACTTGCGCTCGCACTGACGCCGCTTTCTTCGACCACAGCCATTTTGCAGGCGACGCCGCTGATCGTGGTTGTTGGTGCGGCGGTCATATTTGGGGAAAAAGTTGGATGGCGAAGATGGTTGGCAATTGTGATCGGTCTGATCGGAGTTTTGATCATTCTTCGCCCAAGTGCTGATGGTTTTTCGGCTTTGTCGATGCTGGCGGTGATCGGAACAATCGGTTTTGCCGGGCGTGATCTTGCCAGCCGAGCTGCACCGATATCATTGGGGACGGCCATTCTGGGATTCTATGGTTTTGTTGCCATTATTATTGCCGGTATTCTGTTCTCAGTGTGGGACGGGAAAACATTCACGACACCCGACGGCCAGAGCGTTTTCTATTTTGCCGGTGCCATTATGATGGGGATTTCGGCTTATGCGGCCTTGATGAAGGCGATGCGCAGCGGTGATATTTCGTCGGTTACACCGTTCAGATATACAAGACTGCTGTTCGGTATTGCCCTAGGGGTGTTCCTGTTTGGGGAAGAACTCGACATGCCGATGCTGATCGGGTGTGGTATCGTTGTTGTTTCCGGGCTGTTTATTTTATGGCGCGGCAAAAAAGCAAAGCTACATGCTAGCGAGCTGTAAGATGTTCAGTGCCGCAAGCAGGTTACACGACTAAGTCAAAAGGGAATGACATGTCTTTGGAAGTAAGTCCGCTGGTTGCCGAGGGACGAAAGATCGTTACCAGCTATGGTGACGGCTTGTTCCGGTTTGGCGAAGAAACTGTCACCGGTTCGGTTCTGCTGTTTCCCAAGAATGTCTATTCCTGGCCTTATGCGAGCATTGATCAGGTTGATGTTGACGCCTTCAAGCGGGTCATCGATGCATCGGACGAGATCGACATTTTGCTGTTGGGCATGGGAAGTGGCATGAAACCGCTACCCGCCGAATGGCGTATTGCGTTGCGCAAGCATGGTATCGTCATCGAACCGATGGATACAGGGGCAGCGTGCCGCACCTATAATGTGCTGGTATCAGAAGCCCGCCGCGTTGCCGCAGCGCTGATTGCGGTTTAATACCCTGTTACAGGTCGCGCAGTTTCAGATATTCGTGTAATTGCGCGCGCACCTTCATCACACTTGCGATAACGGCTGCCGGTCCGGGCGGATAGTCCGGCGGAAAGGCATCGCCGCATAAAAAAAGGTTCTGCCACGGGGATGTCAGCCGGTGACGAAGGGCTGCGACGCCAGGGCTGAGTTCCGGAAACGGCGCCTCGCAATCGACATAACTGAATGCGGGGCATTCATCACCGCTTTCGATTTTTGTCCGCAGGGACAGATCAAGATTTAAATGCTGGTCACAAAGTTCCGTGACACGTTGCCAGATGGTTGCGGCCAACTGGCCGGCTGTTCCGTCACTTGGCAGGATCAGGCTGCTGTTCATGCTGACCTGTATGTGGCGGCGATTGCAATAGATCGCGCGCACCAGATCATCGTCGGCCAGAACACAACATGGTTCGGCAAAGCTTTTGCTGGCCTGAAAGACAAATGTTCGCCGATGGGCCGGGGCAGGCGGCATGCCGATATCGGGTGCCGCATCGCAAAGTGGCCGTGGATGAAGGGCCAGCACAACAGCATCCTGCGGGCGAACTTCGATCTGATCTTCACCAAAAAACAGGTCAGTGGCGAAATCGGCCGTACTGTCGATATCGCCCAGTTCCATGCCGCTGATGATGTCGCCACCGGCGGCGATAAAATGATCGTGCAGGGCAGGCAGGGCAATATCATTCAGGATGATCGGATCAATCGCCGCGAAGGCGTGGCTGGCATTGTGGCGGCGCATTTCCCGCAAAGTTGGCAGTAAAACACGCCCCAGCAAAGAGGCCGAGCAATTATGTGCCGGCATCGAAAACAGGACTTCGGCCAGCGTCGCAAGTGCATCCTGATGATAGGTCGCTGCCGGTGCCTGCTGGTTCTCGATGGTATCAGCAGCAATTCTGACATGTTGACGAACACGCTTGTCTTCGCTGGCATAGCGTGAAAACCATAAATTCCAGGCCGTGAACAACTGGGCAAAGATTGTCGGTCTACGTGCTATCAAAGCCGCGGCAATACCATGATCAAGGTCAATGATGGTCGGGCTGCGTCCAGGATGTTTAAGACCGATAACCGCATGAGCCGGTCTTATCAGTTTTCGCGGTATTTCCGGCCACTGGGCGAAAAAATGCCTAACCAGATCCTCTGGATCATAGAAAATTTCGGGTTCGGCAACCTTGTGGTCTTCGGGGGCGGTTTTCATACCGCGTGTCCAGCGACTGGCGAATGATTCGCCAGAATCGTACAGCGTTACAGACACGCCATCCTGCGCCATCTGAGTTGCAAGTGCTGACCCGGCCAGCCCGGCTCCAATGACATGAAGTCTTGGTGCAGCAAAGGATGCCATATGCCTGTCCTGTTTTAGTTGTTATACAGGGGCCACAAGAAACAATCCGTAGCGGTAACCGTTAAGTCATTGTTTGGTCGAAAACCTTAACAGCAGATTACACGTGAAGTCATGGACGAAATTACAACCGAAATTGATAGCCTGAACAGCGAAGTCATTGATCACATGACCAATTGGGTCGATATGCTGGGCGGCGGAGAAATCGGCAGATATGTCGTTGCGGGTGTTGTCCTGCTGTTCGTATTCGTTCTGAAACGTGTTTTGGCGCACGGTGTAATTGGTGGGCTGCGGAAACTGGCACATCAGCGCAAACACAGCACAGCCGCCCATGTTCTGGATGCCTTCGAGGCCCCGGTTCAGCTTCTGGTTATTCTGGGGGGCGTGTATTTTGCCGTCGAAATCCTTGATCTTCCGGAAAATGTTGATGCCGTTCTGTTTGAATTGATCGGTATATTTGCGACCTTCTCGGTTTTCTGGGCGTTGTTCAGATCGATAGAGCCGCTTGCCATGTCGTTCAACAATCTGGCAGGTCGTTTTGGCGGCGGCCTTGGTGATGATTTGCGCCAGTTCTTTATCCGGGCGGTCAAAACGCTGATCGTTGTAATCGGCGTTGTTGTTTTGCTGGAAAACTGGGGCATTGATGTTTCGGCGTTTCTAGGGGGCCTTGGTCTTGCCGGGATGGCCGTGGCTCTGGCAGCCAAGGATTCGGTCGCCAATATTTTCGGTGGGCTGACCATTCTGGCCGATAACCTGTACAAGCGGGGCGACTGGATCGAAACGCCGCATTTCGAGGGCACGGTCGAGGTTGTCGGCCTTCGCGCGACCAAGGTGCGAACCTTTGCCAGGGCATTGGTGACGATGCCCAATGCGCAGATCGTCGATTCCCCGGTGATTAACTGGTCCCGAATGACCCATCGCCGGATCAAGATGGTGATTGGTGTCGAATACCGCACCACGGCCGATCAGATTGAAAAGATTGTCGAAGATATCCGATCTTTCCTGAAAGATGATGACGATGTCGCGCAAACCGATGTCGCGCAGATGGTGCATTTGTCCGATTTCGGGGCAAGTTCGATCAATATCGATTTGTATTACTTTACGACAACGACCGATTGGGTGACATGGCGCGACATCCGCAATCGTCATATCATTGCATTCAAACGCATTGTTGAAGATAACGACGCGGCGTTTGCCTTCCCGTCGCAGTCGCTTTATCTCGAAACAATGCCTGAAAAAATGGCAGATAACACCAATGATGACCGCGCTGAAACATCGCGCAAGATCGGATAACGTGCGATGACTGACACGCCAAAGCTTTCCTATTGTGCCGATTACGTGCGTCGAAATGACAAGGACCGGTTTTTGTGTTCGCTTTTCGCAAGCTCGGACAAACGGGAAAGCCTTTTCACACTGTATGCCTTTAATCAGGAAGTATCGAAAACGCGTGAAATGGTCAGCGAAACCATGCTGGGCCATATCCGGTTGCAATGGTGGCGCGACACCCTTGCCGAGATCGAGCAGGGCAAAATTCGCAAGCATGAAGTTGTAGAACCGCTTTCGGTTCTGATCCAGTCCGGACAGATTGAGCCACGCGATTTGGAAACCCTGATTGCGGCGCGTGAGTTTGATCTTGCAGACAAGGCACCGGCAAATCAGGCGGAACTGGATCACTATATTGACCAGACTTCAGGGCATCTTGCCGTTATGGCCGTCGAGCTGCTTGGTGTAAGTGATAGCGATGCAAAGCATGCTGCACGACTTACCGGGAATGCCTATGGTCTGGTCGGGATTTTACGTGCGATGGTTTTCCACGGGCGGGCAAAACGGCTTTATCTGCCCCAGGACCGGATGGAGAATCACGGTGTCGGGCAGGGTGATGTTTTTGAGTTTCGCAAAACCGATGCCATTAAGGCACTCACGCGCGAGATTGCTGAACTGGCGCAGGAACGTATCGCGGAAGCCCGCAGGCGCCGTAAAAAACTGCCATCAAAGGCATTGGCTGCTGCACTACCTTTGGTCTTGGCTGACGGCTATTTACGCAAACTGTCAAAGGCCGGTTTTGATCCGTTCAGTGCCGAATTCGGTCTCGCCCGTCCGGCAAGTTTCCGCCTGACAGTAAATGCAATGTTGCATCGTTACTGACAACAGGCTGGATATTGGCGAAATATTGTCTAAATAGATGTAATGGATAGGACATTTTCTCATGGTCCATGATAGCGTCCGATAGTGATACAGATTAACCGGCATACAGATTTAACTTAACGAGGTCGAACATGATCAATTTGCATGCGCCGAAAAAGGCTTTGGGGCTGTTGGGTGTGCTTCTGATCATGTGTCTGCTCGCGCCGCAATCCGGTCAGGCGGCCAGTATCACCCCATTTGTCGGGGATTATC
>CBIHMD010000211.1:0-5487 GCA_966210655.1 uncultured Thalassospira sp. | reverse complement strand
CTTTATGACGAGGCCGGTGTTACTACCACGGCAGCGTCAAAACTGTTGCAGGGCCGTGCACCGGCAACGCGCGATTGCGTGATTGTTTCCCGGGTGAAGGCTGCCGGTGCGGTGCCGTTTGGTCGTACCACGCTCAGTGAATTTGCCTATTCCGGTGTGGGGCTTAACCCGCACTACGGTACGCCGGGCAATGTGTTTGACCCCGAAGGCATTCCGGGCGGCTCGACATCGGGCGGTGCATTGACGGTTGCACTTGGTCTGGCCGATATCGCACTTGGCACCGATACCGGCGGATCTGTTCGCATTCCGTCGGCGATCAACGGGCTTTATGGCTATAAGCCCAGCCGGTTGTGGATGTCGGGTGAGGGCATTCATCCGCTTGCCAAAAGTTTTGATACAGCAGGGCCGCTTGCCAGTGATCTGCAAACCGCGATTACCGCGTTTGAAGTCATGTCGGGCAAAACCGTTCCCGCACAGGATGGCAAACCCGCCCCGATCAAAATCGGTGTTCCGGCCCATGCCTTTGTGAATGATCTTGATGATCGGGTACGGGCGGATTTTGATGCGGCTTGCAACAAGCTGTCCGATGCCGGTCATCAGTTGATCGAAATCGATCTGGGCTTTTTGGCTGAAAATGCGGTGATCAACAAAATCCTTGTCGCGGCAGAGGCACACAAAATCTACTCGCAGGATTTCAAGGCACTTGAAACCTGCGGCGACCCGCGTGTGCTTAACCGGATGCGTTTTGCCGATACGCTAAGTGCGGTAGACCTGATTGATGCCTATGCCAAACGGACCGACGTGATTGCGATGTTCAGTTCGGCCATGGCGGATGTCGATGTGATGATTTCGCCAACATTGCCGATGATGGCACCCAAGATTGCCGAAGTCGACGCCGACTTTGATCGTCTGAATGCAATGATGTTGCGCAATACTTCCTATCTGAACCTTTCGGATGCCTGCGCCATATCGATCCCGGTTTTGGCGGGCCATGGTGCGGCACCGGGGGCGCTGATGATTGCGGCACCGCACGGTCATGACTTTGCCGTTCTGCATGCGGCAAGGCGGATTGATCCACTGTTGCGCGGATAAAACTTATTGGTTCGCTCCAAAGAAAAACGGCCCGGAATTTCCGGGCCGTTTTGCATTTAAAACCGGGTTAATCAGTTTTCCAGCAGGGACCGCAACATCCATGCGGTTTTTTCATGGACCTGAATACGGGCGGTCAGGAGGTCCGCGGTGGCGTCATCGTCTGACGAGTCGCAGATCGGGTAAAGCGAACGCGCTGTCTTGATCACGGTTTCATGGCCTTCGACCAGTTGGGCGATCATGTCTTTGGCGGCAGGCACACCGGTTTCTTCTGGTATCGACGAGAGTTTCGCATAGGCCGAAAAACTGCCCGGGGCAAAGGCACCCAGCGAACGAATACGTTCGGCAAGTTCGTCAATCGCCATCGCGAGTTCGGTATATTGCTGTTCGAACATGGTGTGCAGCGTCTGGAACATCGGGCCGGTCACGTTCCAGTGGAAGTTATGGGTTTTGAGATACAGCGCATAAGAATCTGCCAGAACCCGGCCCAGGCCGTCGGCGATTGCAGTGCGGTTGGTTTCATTAATTCCGATATCGATCTGCATGTTGTCACTCCGGTTAAATGGGGCGCATGCCCGAAGGTTTTCTCTTTGTCTGCAAAGAGTATCAATCATTGGAAAAATTTACGCCAATCAATAGTTTAATGATTAGCGATAGATCAATTCTATTACTTTTTATGTGGTTTTTGTCGGCTGCTGACGATCATGTCGGCCTGCTTGCCCGCAAGTTCCTGCATGTGCGAGAAACTCCGCGTAAAAAAGCCGGTTCCCTGTGTCAGTGACCGTAATTCCATCACCATATCGCCGGTTTCCGATGCGGGCATTTGAACATCAATTTCGTCCCATCCTTGCCAGTGATCCTTGGCGCTGAAGCCAAGGATTTGTCCGCGCCGGGTGCTGACCAGCCGCTGGGCTTTGGATGTGAATTCCGACGGGATTGAAATCGCATATCTTTCGATGGGTTCAAGCAAAACAGACTGCCCTTCCTTCAGCGCATCGGCGATGGCAATGCGCCCGGCCATCTGAAATGCCTGATCGGAGCTGTCAACCGCGTGGTAGGACCCGTCAACCAGTTCAACCGAGATATCAACCACCGGAAAACCAAGTGGGCCTGAACGTATGGCGTCGCGTACTCCCTTTTCGACAGCGGGGATATATTGGCGCGGGATGGCACCGCCGACGATCCGTTCATTGAATGAAAAACCTTCGCCGCGTCCAAGGGGTTTCAGTTCGATCTGGGCGTCGCCAAATTGCCCGTGTCCGCCGGTCTGCTTTTTATAGCGACCCCGCGCCTGTGCTGGTTTACGCACGGTTTCCTGATAGGCGGTTTCGACAGGCCGGGTTTCGATTTCAAGGTGATAGCGACTGCGAAGTTGGGTAAGTGCGACCTGAAGGTGAATATCGCCATGACCCCGCAATACTAGTTGCCCGGTATCGTCGCTATGAATGAACGACAGAGACCTGTCCTGTTCGCACAGATGGCGCAATGCTTCGGTGAGTTTGACGTCATCGCCGGGCTTGGTGACTTCCAGTCCGGTTTCATAAAGCGGGGGCAGGGGATCTGGCCAAAGACTGTCCATCTCGCCATTGGCGGTGCACAGCGAACCGGTGCGCAAATGATCAATCCGCGGCAGGCCGACGATGCTGCCAAATGTACCGATATCAAGCTTTTCATGCTTGTCGCCAAATACCTGACACATGCCCGCGATTTTGTCACGGCCGAGTGTGGCGCCATTTTTCACCTGCCCCGAAAGGACACGCCCATAACAAAACCGCCCCGCATGGGGCAGATGAACAGTTTTAAAAATCTGGACGGCGGCACTGTTGCCTTCCGGTTCAATGCCCAGGCGGTGGGCGCAGACATCGGCATTCGGGGCTTCGTGGCGCAATGCCTTCAGCAGGCGAATGATCCCGTGGTCATGTTCTGCGGACCCGAAAAACACCGGTACAATCAAATCCTTGGCCAGATCACGTTCAAGATTGTCATAGATGGTTTCCTTTGCCGGTGCCTGATCTTCAAGGATTTGTTCAAGTAGGTTGTCATCAAAGTCGGCTAGGGCTTCGAGCAATCCGTCGCGGACCTCGGTTTCGCGTTCTTTGGCGTTGGCAGGCAGAGTGATCAGTTTTGAAGGTTGTCCCTCCAGATATTGATAAGCCCGTTCGGAAACGACATCGACGAAACCGGTTATCGTATCGTCAGGCCCTTTGCCGTCGCGTATTGGAATTTCACGGAGCACAAGTGGACGCTCCGAAATTGATTGCAGCGCATCAAGGCTATCGCGCAACCGGATGCCGCCATGATCGGTTTTGTTGATGAAAATCAGATGGGGTATGCGATTGCGATTCAGAAATTTCAGGATCGGTGCGGCGATCATGGCGCGTGTCGGATCGGGTTCGACAACCACGATGGCAACATCGCATATCATTGCTGCTTCACGGGCATCCTGTGAAAAATCAACCGAGCCTGGGCAATCGATAAAGTGCCATTCCTCGTCAAGATAACAGGTTTGGGCAACCGTCATTTCGGTACTCATTTGCCGTTCGCGTGCTTCGGCGTTTGCATCACCGATTGTGGTGCCGTCGCGAACGGCTCCCTTGCGATGTACGCGGCCTGTTGTGCTCAGCAGGCTTTCAAACAGGCTGGTTTTGCCACTGGAATATGGTCCGATCAGTGCCGCACACCGCGGAACGTGATGGGGGACTGTGGGGGAATTTGTGGCGTCTGCTTTGTCTTTTGTGTCTTTGGACGGGGGCATGGACATCTCCTTGACGCATCATGGGACGCATGGGACCGGTCCGCGCATGGAGTTATATTTGTCGTCGCCAGTAATGTCTGGCGGTTCCATGTGCTGTTGCCAAGGTGGCAACCGGTCAGGACGTTTCGCGGGCCCGGTTTGTGCCGGGTCTGTCTTGTGCGTGGCGTCCGGTCTGCGTTGGCATTCGGGGCAAGGGGCCGGTGCCGGGAATTAATGCGGGTTCATGCGGTATTTCTGATTGGCACATTCAGGCCAATGTGAAACCGGACAATCATCAGGATAGATCATTATTGCCCGTTTCGCTATCAAGGGTTTGAAAGGGGCGCATGCCCCTTTTTGACCATAATTCGCCCTCAAATGGCCCTATGCGACCTGTTTTCCTGCCCTATTCACAAGGCAGATTAGGCATTGTCAGTCGAGGCAACGGCCAGAACCTTCTGTCCCCCCTCAAACGTCTTCTGGCCCGTTCTTTCATCTTCCCCCGAAGAAAGAACAAAATAGGCCCCGGCTGATCGGTCTCCCCAAGACCATGAAGACCCCGAAAATGGGGCGGGTAAATCCCGCCCCTTCTTTTTTCCCAAATCGGGAACAGGTTTTTCGCGGTTTCAGTTCCAAACTTTATTTTGCCCCAATTTGCCCCTGAATGGTCATTGCCGGCCGGTTTTTACGCCCCAATTCAAGGGCATATTAACAATTGTCAGATGCGGAAACGCCGGTGAAGCGCCCCTCCCTCGCTACTCACCGGGACCTTTAAAATCACTGTCCCCCGCAGTGATCTGCACCCCAAGGTCAAGGCACTGTATCTGACCGGTCTCCCCAAGACCATCTGTCCCCAAAAAGCGTGGGGCGGGCAAATCGTCCGCCGCGCGCTTTTTCTTTGTGGGGATGGCAAAGGGGAGAAGGACGATGTCTGGCTTAAAGGCTGAAGATCGGTGTTGGCGTTTCACGCCCGCGTACCGTGACCTCACCGCGTGGCAGCCAGGCAAAGCCTGCTTCGCATGCCCTGACCGTATCCTCTGTCGCGAGGATGTAGCTGCCATACTGCTTGTTTAGCTGTTCAAGCCGGGCGGCAATATTGACGTTGTCACCATGGACGGTGAAGGTCAGCCGGTTTTCGGAGCCAATCGCACCAATAACGATATCGCCGGTATTGATGCCGCATCGGGTTTTAAGTTTTCCACCATGACAGAATATGGTTTCAGCACAGACGCGTGTGATATCCAGTGCTGTTCGGACCGCATTTAATGCGTGGTCGGGATCTGCCTTGACGGCATTAAAGGTAATCAGCATGGCATCCCCCTGAAACTGGGTGATGACACCGCCATGTTTATCGATCAGCGCACTGGTGGTGGCGAAATATTCATTGAGCATCGCGGCAAGTTCCTGCGGGCTCAGCTTTTCGGAAACGCCGGAAAACCCTTCGATATCGGTGAACATGATGGTGGCTCTTGCTGCTTCGCCATCGCCGGGTTTGATTTGCTGGTTTGCGTGGGTAATGCGGGCCGCTACCTCGGGCGAGATAAAGCGTGACAGCTCGCTTGCCGCGATTTCATCGGTGACGGCCCGGGTGAACGAACGTTGTGCCCGTGAAACCGCAATCGCCAGCACGGCTGATACCAGAACAATTTCTGCCAGCTTACAGG
>CBIHMD010000210.1:0-5510 GCA_966210655.1 uncultured Thalassospira sp. | reverse complement strand
GCGGCTTTGACGGTGAATCTGGTCAAGGATCTTGCGCGTGGCACCCTCGTCTCGGGGCATGCCAACGCCGCGGAAATGCCTGAGGGCAAGCGAAAGCTGCGCGAAGATGACACGCTCGACCTTCGCGTCATCGTAATAGACCATTTTAAGTGCACGATCCATCACAGCACTGCTTCCACCAATAGAACAGGATTGAATTTTTACAGCCCAAAGGCGCACCAATCCAATCAAAACATAAATATGACTATTAGTTTATAGCACTAAGCTGCGACTTTTCCAACTGATCACGATAGTTGCCCAAAAATCCTTGGAAACTCTCGACCTCGTCAACCTTGCTGGCCAATGTACGATAGTCGATCAATCCCTGCGACGGGCTCGATGTGATCAGGCTGAATGCTTCGGCATAGGGGCTTTGCGCCATCACGATCCCGTAGCGCCGTTTGAGCATGTTAAGCGTCCGTTCCTGTCCGCCCATCGCAAGATTAACCGCCCAGTTCAGGACATAACGGGCACGTTCGTCGCCAAAGTTCTCGATCATGTTGCCTTGGTCCTCGCCAACAAGACGCTGGAAGGTTTCGGCCGCCGACAGATAGTCACGGGCATCCCGGTAATATTCCACACGCAGCAGTTCCGCATCCTTCGAAAGGTCGTCTTCAAGGGATGCCATGGCTTCGGGACCGCGATCTGTATCAAGCAGCGCACGCGCACGCAAATGCCGGCGTTGCGTTTCCAGTTCGTCAGACATGCCTGCTACTTCGCTGTTATCAAGCACGCGAATGGTTTCTTCGGGCTTACTGTCAAGCAGATACACCAGCGCCAGTCTGGCACCGACACGCGCCTTTTCCGTGCCGTTCAGGCGGAAATCAACCTGATGTTCCAAAAGGGTTTCAGCCCGGTCAAACAATTCAACATCCACCATACGGTCGGCCAGACGGCGGATCAGTTCATCACCCTTTTCGCCCGCCGGTGTCAGTTCGCGGAACTCGTCATACAGTGCAACCGCCTTGATAGCTGAAATATTATTGATCTCGTCACCAAGATAAATCGATTCGAACGTGTCATGCATCATGTCGGTGACTTCTGTCGCCGATGGACTATTGGGGAAGAAAATTGCCGCCTGACGCAAGGTATTCAACCCTTCGCGATATTGCTTGTTTTTGATCTGCAATTCACCCAGACGGCGCAACAGCGCCATTTCAAAACCATCCCCACGCCATGCAAAACGCAGTTTCTCCAGTTGCTCGATGGCGTCATCAAGGGTCATACGTTCAAGGCGCATCAAAAGTTCGGTGCGATCAAAGATGGCATGTGCACGCGCCTTGCGATTGTCGCCTTCGGCAACCTCGTCCCAGGTGGCGACGGCCTGCTCGAACTCACCAGCTTCTTCTTCAAAGATGCCTTTCAGATATTCGACATCCTTGATCTTGTTTTCGCCAAGCCCCTTGGTCACCAGCATTTTTTCGATCAAATCCATGCCGGCATCGGGATTGCCGACGATCAACGCCTGTTCTGCGGCAAGCGGCCCCAGGCGCGACAGCAGTTCCGGTGGATAGTTATCAAGAATATGAACGCTTTCAAGAAGGTCCCGCGCACCGTCATTCGGGCGACCGCGCGCGGCCGACGTGACCCCCCGCCACAATTGCATTTCGGGAATAGCGCGAAGGCGCTCGTCTTCCAGCAGACGGGCTGCTTCATCATATTCGCGATCAAGGAATTTGATTGCCGCCTTAAGCGCACGGAATTGCAATTTCTGTGCAATCAGCGGGTCGTCATCTTCCATGGTCGAAGCAACAGCATCGGCTTCGGGCCCTAACCCGTTGGCCATATAGTATTGCGCGAGTTCAAGGCGGGCCTTGTTGCGATGTTCATCTCCGCTTTGCGCCAGTTCCCGACGCAACTGATGGATCGCCTTGTTGTAATTATCAAGACCACCGCGACGCCAGTCATCAAGCTCGAAAATAAGACCTTCGCGCCCTTCTCCCGCACGGGCACGCACGCCGGTTGCAGAAGCCAGAAGACGCGCACCTTCCGGCGAAATGTTCAAACCATCCGCCGCCGTCACCACAACGGCCTGACCATCGTCACGATTGATAACCTGAACGGTTTCGTTGACCGGGGCAACAACCACCCCCTGAACGGACGGCAGAACCTCGAAATCGGGATAGCGCAATGCCGTCTCGATACCGTAGCCCATCTCGCGGGTTGGCACGACGCGCAATGAATCACCGACTTCCGGGTCTTCGATCGGAATCGTCGGGCTGATATTGATCAGCGGGACAACAAGACGGGCACGCGTTTGATTATCCAGTTCGATGGATGGGCCAAGCCGTTCTATCGGCTGCATTGTCCCCTGCTGCAGGGTAACGTCCCAGTCACCATTTTCAGACGGCGTGCTGTAAAGCCCAACTCCTTCGGGGATGGTCATACGCAATACCGTGGCATAAGGGCTGTCGATCTGCTCGATCACGCCGATAATCTGGGCTGCATCCTGACGCACCGCATCAAGATCAAGATTTGCCCGCACATCAAACACCATCCACAGGAAACCGGCACGCGACCAGATTGCAGCGCCCCCCGGCTGCCCGAACGGGAAGCCAAGTGTAAGTCTGGTCGGATCCTGCGTAACCGTAACTTCCAAATCCCCGATGCTTTCGCGCGCCGGTGCAACGGCCTCTGGCGAAACTGGCATACCGGTTTGCTCTGAAAGTCCACGCGCAATCGGGTCATCGATTGGTACGGTGGACGATGGTTCCGATGCGGTTTCAGAAGCTGCGTTAGAGCGCGATGCACCAGCAGATGATGGCGCATCGGATGCGGTTTGACGTGGTGCAGATGGTGCGGCAGGAGCCGCCGGAGCAGACGGCGCCGGAGAAGCAGGCCGGGGTGCCGCCACAGTGGCCGGTCTGGCCGTATCGGCGGGTTCACCCTGAACGCCCATCAAATCGACGACAACTTTGTTCCCCGATCTGAAATGCCTCAGCGCGCGCGGTGGATTGGTCTCGATATCAACAGATAAGGGGTCTGTTGCACTTTGGCGAAGCGTCACCCCTTCGGGTAAACGGCGTGTCACGCCAGTCGCATCAATACGGGCAGGACTGGTAAAGGCCAGGGTCTGGTTGCCCTGATTACCATTCAACGCATAATCGGTACGATTGGGCCAATCAAAGACCAGTCGATAGAATGTTGGATGCCGACCGACCCGGACTTCAAGGGCAGGTGAGGCCGCAGCCGGCGTGACGGCAGCCTCTGGCGTCGATGACGTGTTTGGTCGGGCTTGCGGCGTGGGCAACGGTTCGGATGCAACTTCGGCCGGAGGATCGGGTGCCGGACGGGGCGGTGTCGGTTCCGGCGATGCAGGCTGTACGGGCGCTGGAGCTGGTTTGTCCAGAATATCGAGAACCACATTATTCCCGACATTGAAAACGCGGGCTTCATAATCATCGCGCAGGACAAAGGCAACCGTGCGTCCGTCAGGATCAAAAAAACCGTCACTCACATAGTCGGAAACAGGCCCGAGAACCCCGCGCATTGAGGCGACAAGCGGCTGATCAAAACGCACGACAAGCTGATCACCGATGATTTCAGCGGTGTAATTGACGGGCTTGTTCCATTGCAGAACGATACGTCCATAGCCACTATGTGCGCCCGAGCGGATGATCACCGGATCTGCCGCCTGAGCGAGTGCGGGGCGCGTTCCCATGACCGGCAATACTGCCAGACCGGCTACCACAACAAAGGCAGCCAGCAGGAGACGCGCTACGACCAAAAGCATTCTTACGAACCTCCGATCCCGCTTCCGCTATGGGGTTCAATGACAATGTCAACCCGACGAGCCATTGTAAAACGTGCCTGCTCGTCTGCCATAACCGGAAGCTGGTCGTATCTTGATGCCGCAAATCCGTAAATATTTATGTAATCTGTGTAGCCGGATCTTTTAAGCTCGTTGGCAACGGCAGCAGCACGGGCAAGGGAAAGCTCCCAGTTAGAGGCATAAAGCCCCCGCCCACTGACCGGTCGCGGGTCGGTATGCCCCTGAACGCCGATCCGGTTTCCGATATTTCTAAGGACACCACCAAGGACAAACAGCGCCTGACGTGCCTTGTCGGTCATATCGGAACTACCGCTGATAAACAGAATATCGCCCGGCAGCGAAATGACAAGTTTGTCCGCATCACGACTGAGTGTGGCGTCGCCCAGAACCTCGTTGTCGTCAATGGCGTCATCAATCACCGCACTTAGATAATCAAGGTTCATCGCAGGCTTGCGATAGACACGCGGAATATTCAGTTGCGCTGTCGGCTCGTCACTTTCCTCGACCGGAGATGGTTTGATGGATTGCGACAAAGAATCGACGACCTCGTCCCAACGATCAATCTTGACCTTGGACATGGCAAACAGCATCACAAAGAAAGTCAGCAGCAGCGAAATCAGGTCCGCAAGGCTAAGCATCCATGGCGGCGGCCCTTTGGGACCGTTATCGCGCTTTGGTTCATCCATCAGCCGTCGCCCCCTTGAGGCCCCAGTGGAATGGGAGCGTTAATACCTGGCTGGCGGGTCCCTGGAAGCGGGATCAGCATTGGACCATTATTTGCGTTACCGGTACCGTTTGTTCCCGGTGCAGGAATTGCACCATTCGCGGGCGTCACCACCGGAGCAGGCGGCTCTTTCGGGCCGAAGTCCCAGAAAAAGCGGAAGGTAACAATAAGCGGATCGGCCCCCGGATCAATACCGACATAAAGATTGTTTTCCGGTGCCCCACGATCAATCAGTTCCCGGGCAAACGCCCCTGCCCGACCGATCTGAAGATTGTTTTCAATCTCGACCGTGCCTTTGGATCCGACTTCGCTACCCATCACCATTTCCATTTGATAGGACGCATAGCCACTTTCATCGGCCAGCACTTCGGCAAGCTGGTCCATGAATTCGTTCTGACGCTCCCGGATCAAAATGGAATTGGGATCAAACAGCTGTTCGACATGCATGATGACTTCCATCAACGTGCCGGGCTGGATGACCTGAACACGAACAACCTTGATTGCTGTCTGGAACAGGGAACCGAGTTTGTCTTGCGTATCCTCGGCAGCAACAACCGGTCCCTCGATCGAGGTAACGGTTTGCAGACTGGTGGTCGGCGGCAGAATGGCCGCAAAGGCAGAAGAAAGGCTTTCCTGAACTTCGCGGGTTTTGACTTCCTCGAAGGTCGAAATGGTATTGAGCAGAATAAAGAAAGCCAGCAGCAGCAGATAAAGAGCGAGGAACAGCGCAACCGCCCCGTTTGTAGGCGGGCTTGGTGGTGTTGGTCCGTCGTCCTCTATTTCCGCCATAACCGTCCCATTTAGCTAAACATCGCGTCGATGTCAGCCTGCGAGACACCTTTGCCGTCGAGCTGCGGCCCGTTCAGCAGGGCCGCTTCGCCTTCGGGTTCCTTCTTCTTCCGGGGATTGGACGCGGCATATTTGGCAATTTCGTCACCGAATGCCTTGACCAGTCCCTCGACCGGCTCGGCCTCG
>CBIHMD010000209.1:0-5524 GCA_966210655.1 uncultured Thalassospira sp. | reverse complement strand
GATACCCAGATGGAGCTGGTTGCTGATCTGTCCGAGCAATACAGCTTTGGCGATGTTCGTGTGACCCACGAACA
Source organism: uncultured Thalassospira sp. (assembly GCA_966210655.1). GTDB lineage: Bacteria > Pseudomonadota > Alphaproteobacteria > Rhodospirillales > Thalassospiraceae > Thalassospira. Next base: position 5,450 of record CBIHMD010000209.1, on the reverse strand, counting down.
GAACCTGGTTTTGCCGCACGTGAAAAAGGCTGATCTGTTCTCGCTTTGGGCGGAACTGAAGAATGCCAATCTGGCGACGGCAAACCTTGGCTATGTTACCGACATCATTTCCTGCCCCGGGCTGGATTACTGCGCACTGGCAACAGCGCGTTCGATCCCGCTTTCACAGCGCATTTCGGAACGTTTTTCCGATCTGGATCGTCAGCATGATATCGGCGAACTCAAGATAAAGATTTCCGGCTGCATCAATGCCTGCGGGCATCACCATGTAGGTCATATCGGCATTCTTGGCCTCGATAAACGTGGCAAGGAATTCTATCAGATTACCCTTGGCGGCGATGCCAGCGAGAATGCCGAAATTGGTAAAATTGCCGGTGCCGGTTTCTCCGAAGCCGAAGTCGTCGATGCCATTGAAAGTCTGGTGACCAAATATCTTGGTATTCGCGAAACTGGCGAACGCTTTATCGATACCTATCGCCGTGTCGGCATGGACCCGTTCAAGGAGGTGCTTTATGGCGATCGTTAAGAATGACAGTGTGATCGATCAGGAATGGGTCACGCTTGATGCCGAAGCCGACCTGCCGTCGGGCGAGGAAAACATCATTGTGCCACTTGCGCGGTTCAAGGAAGAACGTGAAACGCTGATCGGGCGCAATGGTGGTCTTGGTGTGCAGCTCAATCCGGGCGACGCCCCCGAAGATCTGGCTCATGATCTTGATCGTCTTTCGATCATCACGGTCAATTTCCCGGCCTATACGGACGGGCGCGGATATTCCTACGCCCGTGTTTTGCGAGAACGTCTGGGTTTCAAGGGCGAACTTCGCGCAATCGGTGACGTGTTGCGAGATCAGATTCTGTATATGCATCGGTGCGGTTTCGATGCTTACGAATTGAAAAATGATGATGACGTGTCGCTGACAAAGGTCCGTGCCGCGTTGAAGGAAATGACGGTTTATTACCAGCCGACAGGGGACGGGCGCGCCACTGCCACATAGCTTCGTGAACGGCGTCGGGCGGCTATTAAATCTGCGCCCTGATTTATCTTTTTCGCCAGATCGAGCTTTGAATAGCTTTGCCTCGGAGGCGCCCGTTTCGGGCGCCTTTTCTTTTGCCCTTATAATGCCGGTATTTTCTGTCAGGGATTTCTATGCTCTGGTTTTAATTCCTGGGCAGAGCATGGATATTGGTGGGAAGAGGATTATTCTTTTGTATATGAAAATTCATCCAGAATTCACCTTTAGGGTGGTGTTGTGATCGGTTTCAAGATATACACTTATTAGCTGTTTAAATGGCTCTATTTGGCAACCATTATAAAACAATGGGTTGTCACTTTGGGCTAAAAAGGAGAGCCTGAAAACATCAATCCCATCAGCAGGATGCATCCTGCCAAGCGGAGTGGGGAATTCACGCATTGCCTGACAGTTGGCACCGGTAACGCTCCGATGCAAGGAAGCAGGTTCGCATTTCTGAGACTAGCAGGAAAAGGCAACCAATGTCGATTGAGCAAAGCCTTACAGGAATTGGAGACAGTTGTGTGATTACGCGGGATTTTACGCGTTACGATCACGGCTATCAGGACAAGGCGCTCAAATATATCGATTATCTGGGGGCTTTATCGCTCGCGCTGCGTAAATTTTCCGAATACAGCCGGACAATGCTGGCGTCCCAGCAATTGTATATCTATGCCAAATGGTTGGCGCGATACACGGCATACTGGCCGGAACTTGACCAACTTGTCGACAGACTGGAAAACAGCTTTGATGACGTCGATCAAAGCTATGTCGCAAGTCAGTCTGCCGTCGATGGCTCGTGGGGCTGGCAATATAACGAATTCCACCACAAATTTGATGCGACCATCGTGCGTTTGCATGAATTGGCTAATGAGGGCCGTGCGCCGCGTTATCCGCTGCACTTTCTTGAGCCGATCGCAACCGCATCGGCGATGCGCGGTTATCTGGAAAAGCTACTGGTTTCCGATATCGCAGCGACCGGACGCAATCAGCGGGATGAATTTGGCAGTGTGATCTGCTGTCTGGCACAGCTTTGCTTCAAACCGTCCTTGCGGCGCTATGCGCAGGAACATGTGCGTGGCATCGATCTTGACCAAAGCTATGTTGATGCGTTCCGTGAATTCCTTGATGAAATCCAGAACCCCGAAACCGGTTATTGGGGGCCATGGTATGTGTCGGATGGCAAGACGCATCGTTACGATGATCTTAGCTATACATTCCATATCGTATCCTATCGCAAGGGGCGGGTCGGGCATTGGTCCGATATCATCCGCACCACGCTTGAAAGCCGGCAATTGGAATATCCGCAAGGATGGCTCAGCCGAGGTGAATTCAACAATCATAACAACTATGACGTTGCGAAAATCTTTCGCTATGGGTGGCCGCATATGCAGTCGGCAGAACGTGCTTTAGCGCGCGAACAGATTGCCGAAATGCTGGACTGGTGTGTCGGTCATTCGCTCAGACGCGATGGCAGCTTTGTTCCGGACAGTCATTTCTATAACTCGCTGGAGTCATGCTACTATTTCGGTGTCTCGTTCCTGGATGAAGTCGGATATTTTCAACCTTCGAAACGTTTCTGGACCCAGCAGAAATTTCCCTACGCGCCGGTTCTGCAATCTCGTATCTGGCGCAAGCTGGACGAGTTTGATGCCGAGAACCCCAGTGTCATCGCTGCGAAATGGAAAATCGGCCCGGATGCCGCCCGGATATCGGCATCGCCAGTCAACCGGGAGGGGCTTTCGCGCATGCCGCTGCTTTCCGGGGATGATTGTGCAACAACCGAAGAACGCGAATTCGAATTTATCCTGCGACCAAATAACGATGGTTGATCCTGCCGTCCCGTTCTCTTCTGTGTGAAATCCGATGGCCATGCAGTCGCAATATTTTGTGTCAGGTTCAATCCTGCGTCACATATTTTCAATGGCGCATACCAGCATGCTTGCACTTGTGGCGATGGTGCTGGTTGATGCGCTTGATCTGTTTTTTTTAAGCCTTCTGGGCGATGTTGAAATTATCGCCGGTCTTGGTTTTGCGTGGCCGATCATCTTTTTTACCTTGGCGATTTCGCTTGGCATTTCGACCGCGATGACGGCCCTTGTTTCGCGGGCTGAGGGGCTTGGTGATCGGAACCGGGCAAAAATTTATGCCACGCATATTTTGGTGTTCGGTCTTGTGCTATCGGGAGTGATGACAGTTGTTTTGTGGCTGTCGGCACCTTGGATGCTTGATATATTCGGGGCGGTTGGCAAGGCGCGCGACGTTGGTGTCACATATGTGCAGATCGTGATCCTGTGTTTGCCGGTTTTGGTTCTGAGCATGTCATCAGGGGCATTATTGCGTGCGATCGGGTCGAAGCAACGTGCCATGTGGTCGAAAATGGCTGGTGCCGCGGTCAATGCAGTCCTCGATCCCATTTTCATCTTTGGTTTCGATTGGGGTGTCGAAGGGGCAGCATGGGCAACCGTCGTGTCACGGATCGCGATCATGGCGGTGGCCTTTTATGGTGTTCGAAACGTTCATCACATGCTTGGCCGGTTTGATGCGACGCTGTTTCGCAAGGACATCCGTGATATTGCGCGTGTAACCGTACCGGTCGGATTGGCAAAGATCGGCCCACCAGTCGCCAGCGCCTTCATCATGTCCAGTATGGCAAAGTTCGGAGCGGATGCCGTAGCGGCCATGGCGATCATTGAACGGATCGCGCCATTCGTCTTTGTCGGTTACATGGCGTTACCCCAGGCAATAGGTCCGATCATTGGACAAAATTTTGCCGCCGGCAGAGCGGGTAGGATCCGAAGTATCTGGCATAATGTTTGGGGGTTGATTTCTGCTTATGGTGTGCTTGTTTGTGTTGTCCTGTTCCTGTTTCAGGGCCAGATTGCAGATTTGTTCAGTGCATCTGACCAAACAGCGGCGTATTTATCGATTTTTTGCAGTTTTACAGCGCCATTTTATGTGTTTCTCGGTCTGCAATTCTCATCGCATACTTTCTTCAATGTTATCGGTCGACCTAATCTTTCGATGGCGTTTGATCTGGCCAAGGAAATGTTCGGCGTGATTCCATTGGTTTGGATTGGCGGGATTTATTTTGGTGTGGTTGGCATCCTGGCTGGTCAGGCGTTAGCTATCGTTTTATTCGGCGTGATAACCGGAGGAACAGGTTATCGAATTTCCTGCCGGATGAAAGGGGGAGATTCTTGGGGTATGAAAAATTCCATTCATACATGATGATATTTATATTAAACAACACTAACTCGCGCAAAAATCATCACTTCCTGTGATGCCGTTCACTCTTTTGAGTGGCTCGAATTTCCAAATACTTATATGTAGAACAGTTGTTTACTGTTGTGGGAGGAGAGTCAAAATGTCTTTTCTAAAGCGTTTCAGAATATCGCAGAAAGTGTTTGGTGGGTTTGGCGTTATACTCGCACTGCTTGTATTGATATCCGTGGTCGGAGTTGTTTCGTTAGATAGGGTAAGTGATGATTTTACCCGCTATCGCCAGATTGCACTTCAGTCAAATCAGGCCGCACGCGTTCAAGCAAATCTGCTGGAAGCCAGAGTGGCTATGAAAGACTATCTCCTGACAGATCGTGTGTCATCACGTGATCAGGTTATGCTCCGGATTGACCAGGCTATTACGTTTAATGATGAGCTTTTCAATCTTGCTGATGAAGATGAGGTTAAGGTTATTGTTGAAAAAGCTGGTGCTGATCTTCGGGTGTATAAAGAGACTTTTGATCAGGTTGCTACCATGCCAGATGGAGATGAAAGCCGTAATCAGCTTGTAACCGGTACGCTTGATATGATTGGGCCAGCGGTTGCTTCCGATCTCGAAAGCCTGAAACTTGGTATAAAACAAGAGCAGGATGTGCTGGGGCCTCGTGCAGCCAAGATGATCAGTAATGCTATGCTGACAGCGGAAATACTTGCTGCCACTGCGGTTGTTGGGGGAGTGCTTGCTGCATGGTTGATCGGCACAGGGATATCGACCCCTATCAGAAAAATCACAATTGCCATGACGAACCTTGCCGAAGGAAACAAAGGGGCAGAAATCCCGGGACAGGATCACAAGGACGAAATCGGGGACATGGCCAAGGCGGTTTTGGTATTCAAGGAAAATATGATCAAGGCTGAACAACTTGCTGCGCAGGAGCTTGAAGCCCAAAAGCAGAGGGAAGTGCGCGCCAGAGTAATCGAAAAGCTGACCAGCGATTTTGATACGGATGTTTCGTTGGTTTTGAAAAGCGTTTCTTCGGCCGCGACAGAAATGCAGGCGACGGCAACATCAATGACGGCTACTGCAGAAGAGACCAGCCGACAGGCGACGGTGGTGTCGGCCGCTGCCGAGCAGGCATCAAACAACGTTCAAACCGTTGCCAGCGCGTCCGAGGAACTCAGTGCTTCGATTTCCGAAATCAGTCACCAGGTCAATCA
>CBIHMD010000208.1:0-5562 GCA_966210655.1 uncultured Thalassospira sp. | reverse complement strand
GGTGGGCATTGGCAGCATTCGATGCGCAATCAGGGGAGAGCCAGATTGTCGTATCCATATCGGCCATGGCCAGCAGGAACGCGGTTGCAGACTTGTTCAGCCCGGCCGGTGCCGGGACATCAAGCGGCAGATCGTAAATCCGGCCGGGATGTGCCATGGCATCCAGAAGGGTGCGGAAAACGGCATTGGAATCAAAGGCGGCATTTTCAAAACCGCGCAGCAGGTCGGCTGTCCGGGGTTGCGGGATCATTCGTCTTCTCCTCGGACCAGGGTAAAGAAATCGACCTTGGTGGCGGCGACCTTGCGGGCGTTTTCGCGTTGTTCCTCGGCCTGCTGGCGTGCCTGCATGTCGATGAAATCGGATGCGGCGTTGTCGCGCTGCATGATCGCATCAAACAGGGCGGCATATTGCGCCTGTATCCGGTCGCGTCCCTTGACATAGGCATGACCGACCGTGCCGTCGGATAGCGTCACCGCACAACGTGTGACGGTCATTTCGCCAAGGTTGAAGCGCTGCCCGGCGCCACCGGCGCGGCCACGTACCATGACCATGCCGATTTGCGGTTCGCGCAGGTGGCTCCATTGCACATCGGCAAAATGATCGTGCCATTCCTGTTCAAGAATTGCGCGGTCTGTGCGTGCCAGCACCGCCATCCAGCGTTGGCGTGCCTGTGTGGCGGGATCGATGTTCGATCCCTGATCTGATCCGGATTGCGGGGCGGGTTGCGCCGTCATCTGTATGATCCTTCTATGCGGGTATCGACAAATTCAAAATTTGTCTAGACGTCTATACATATTCACGTTATAAGACGATTACGCGCGCTTGGCAAAGGTCTTGCGGTGAAAGTTTTGTGAATGGGGATTTCGATGGATTGGGAAGCCGGGCTATCTATCTGGAAGCAAATCGAAAAGCAGCTTCTTGCCGATATTGCCAGCGGGGTCTTTGCGCCCGGTGACAAAATGCCGACCGAGATGGAACTGGTCCGAAGATTCGGTGTTAACCGGCATACGGTGCGACGCGCGATGTCGGCACTTGTCGATGCCAATGTCGTGCGTGTCGAACAGGGGCGGGGGGCCTTTGTCCAGGAACAGATCCTTGATTATCCGCTTGGCAGCAAGACACGTTTTTCCCAGATCGTGTCGGGCCGCCATCGTTTGCCCGACAAACGGCTGATTTCATCAGAAATCCTGAAAGCCAGTGCGACCATCGCCCAGTTTCTGGATGTCAAACCGGGTACACGGGTTGTCGAACTGTTTTCCGTGTCCGAGGCGGATGGTATTCCGCTGGCGGTGGCGACAAGCTACCTTCCGGTTGCCCGGTTCGAGGGGATTGTCGAGATATTCACCCAAACAAAATCCCTGACCGAGGCGTTCAGGCATTTCGGGATTGATGATTACAGCCGCAAAACCACCCGCATCAGCGCCCAGCTTCCATCGTCACGCGTGGCAAGCCTGCTGAAACAGGCCAAAAACCGGCCGGTGATATCCACGGAAAGTGTCGATGTCGATGCGGCGGGTGTGCCGATTGAATACGGGATCACGGCTTTTTCCAGTGACCGGGTGCAGCTGATTGTCGAGTAGCCTGCTTAGCTTTTGGGTTTACGGCACCAGAACTGATACATGTTGGTAAAGGTGTTGGGGAATTCGTGTTCGAATTTATCCCAGGGAACAAGGCGTTCATTGCCCTTGAACTTGCTATTGATTTCGGTGCGTTTGGCGGTGAAATGATGTTGCGGGCGCAGTTCAAAATCGATGAATTCCAAGCCCAGTTCATCAAGGCATTCCCGGATTTGCAGCAGGGTAAAACGATGTTCCTGCACGTGGAATATCAGATCGCGACAGGCACTCAGGCTATAGAAATCTGATCGAATCCCCGGTTTGAAGGCAAGTTCTTCTTCGCCGGACAGAATATCCTGTCGGCATTGCCGGATGTCGTCCGCACTCGCGCCATAGCCCTTTTGTGCAATATAGTCCCGCGCGGCCACAATATCCTCGCGTGCCAGCTCGCTATAAAGGCCGATGCGCATGAGCCCGCCGGGCCGTAAAATGCGTTCCAGAACGCGCCAGCCCGCCATCGGGTCATCCATGTGGTGAAGCACGCCGGAACATTCGACAACATCGAATGTCCTGTTCATGTTTTCCAGTTGCAGGATATCGGCCTGCCCGAATTCAATACTGCGAATGCCAAGATTTTCGGTCTGGCGTTGCGCATAGGCAAGGCTGGCAAGGCTCAGATCGACGGCAAGTACGCGAACGTCGGCAAACCGGGTTGCAGTATGCAGGCTGTGCTGTCCGGTGCCGCAGCCGGCAACAAGAATTTCCGGCTTTTTAGGTGTGACATAGTCACCCAGATCCATCAGCAACGGATTGCTACGCAGCAAGTCGCCAACCGGGCGGCCCTTTTTGCTGATACCGGCGTGAATCCAGCGCGGATACGGGTTTTCCTCGTATTGGGCGCGGACAATTTGTGAAATCTTGTCTTCGATACCAGTCAGGTTGGAGATTTTCTTGCATAGTTCGCGTTCCTGCAGCGGTTCGTCAAGCTGGCGACGGATGACATCGCGCATCTCGTCGGGCCAGGTTGCCGTTTCAAGGCCAGTGGCCCAGTCATAATCGATAAGTGCGCGATAGCAGCACAGAACAGCAACCTCTTCCGGTGCGGGATTTTTGCCTTCCGTCAGATTGTCCTTAATGGTCTGCTCGCGTTTTGCCAGCGCCGCCTTCTCATCCTGATCAAGGATATAGACATATTCATTGTTAAAGCATTGGGCTGCCAGTGTTGCGAGAAATGGCAGATGATCGGCGAGGTTCGCGGGCGGATCAAGCAGCAATGCGCGCCGGATCGCCGTCAGGGCAAATTCGAATTGTGCATTGGAAAATGGCACAATATTTAACAGTCGCAGGAAAAGAGGTTCGGCATTCAAACGTTTAAGGTCGTCAGGGTCGACCCGGTCAGGACGTTTTTGCCGGTCTTCATAGCGCTCAATGACCGCTCGAAACTCATCCTTGAGCATCAATACCGACATAACGGGTACAGCAAGTCCGGTCGGTGTGATCTCGTCCGAGGCGAGCATTTCCAGAAGAGTCTCTTCAAGCTCTTGATTACCCGCTTTGAGCTTGCAGCCCTCTAGCGTATTGGCGAATGAAAAGAAATGCCGGTTTTCACCTTTGTCGAGCCGTCGCGCATTTGTGTGATGCCGGATGGCATCCTCTACCCGGCCAAGGAGTTTCAGGGCAATCCCGGTGTCGGTCTGCAAATCTGCATCGTGTGGATTAAGCTGCAATGCAGCTTTATAGTGATTAAGAGCTTCGGTCGGTTTGCTTTGCCTCGACAGCGCATTTCCCAACCCCTTGTGTGACGCGAAATGGGTGGGGTTGTGTTTCAGGGCAATCCTGTAATGTTCAATCGCCTCGGCAAAATCCTGCCGGTTAGCCAGAAGGGCCGCAAGGTTGCTGTGCGCCTCCGTATAGGACGGATTGATCCGGATTGACGTGCGATAATGTTCTTCGGCCGCTTTGGGGTCGTTTGCTGCCGCCAGAGAAACAGCAAGATTGTTATGCGTCACCGGATTTTCGGCAGCACCCTTTAACGATTTGCGCATCAATTCGATGGCTTTGCGATAGTTGCCCTTCTGGTGGTGGCAAAGGCCCATCAGGTGCAGGGCTTCGGGCTGATTGGGGATCATTTTCAGGATTTTTTGATAGAGGATCATCGCATCGGAAACGCGCCCGGCACGCTGATGGGTTAGTCCCATCTGCAAAACCTGCTCTAACGTCACATTGCCTGTGCCATTACTCTTTGCCATCGTTGCCCTGTTCCCCCGAAGTGAATTTCATGCTGATCCTTGCCGTATTCTGGCGTGGTAAGCGTTTGTTTGTCGTTAATATTCCCGACCCGGGCGTGCCTTATAGACCGGGAAGCTCAGTTTAAATCTTATGGCGCTGGCGCGCAGGGCGAAAGAGCATAGAAACGCAATCACGGCGACGGGGGCGCGGGGCAAGGTCAGGATATCAGTGCCGATGACATAAATCGACGCCCCCAGAAGAGCACAGGTGATATAGATTTCCGGGCGCAGGATCAGCGGGATTTCGTTACACACCACATCGCGGACCATGCCGCCAAATGTTGCCGTGATGGTGCCAAGGATGATCGCGACCAATGGCGATACGCCAAGGTTAAGACCGATGGCAGCCCCCGTCACGCCAAACATGGCAAGGCCAAGCGCATCCAGCCAGATCAGCGCGACATAACGCCGTTCGACCAGATGGGCGGTGAAATAGGTAAAGACCGCACTGCCGATACAGGTAATCACCCAGGCCGGATCCCTGATCCAGAAAACCGGTGTCGCTCCGGTAATCACATCGCGCACGGTGCCGCCGCCAATACCGGTGAAGGTCGCAATCAGCACGAAACCGACAATATCCATCTGACGACGTGATGCTTCAAGCGCACCGGTGATGGCAAAAACCGCAACACCGGTCAGTTCAAGCCAGTAGATGATCTGGGTAATGGTCATGGTTTTTCATCGTTGTGACACACTCTGTCAATCGCAGGCTGGAAAAAGAAAAGAACAAAAAATGTTGCGCTGGATTGACCTCAAAAATCAAGGGTAACAATCGCGATTGCTTGACTTGGTGCCGATTGCTGCGCATTAAGCAATCCATGACGATTTCATCTGAAGCCGAACTTGAACATCTGCGCCGCATCGGGCGTATCTGCGCGCGCGCCCGTGATGTCATGGGTGCTGCAGCGGTTGTCGGGATCACGACTGCGGAACTTGATGCCATTGGCCGCAAGGTTCTTGAGGATGCCGGGGCGGTTTCCGCACCCGAAAGCGAATATGACTTCCCGGGTGCGACCTGCATCAGTGTGAATGAAGAAGTAGCACACGGTATTCCCGGCGACCGGGTTCTGGCCGATGGTGACCTTGTGAATATTGATGTTTCTGCATCCCTTGATGGCTATTTTTCCGATACCGGTGCCAGCTTTATCGTTGGAACCCCGCGCCCGGAAATCGAAAAGCTGTGCGATGACGGCAAAAAAGCGATGTGGGCCGGGATCAAGGTTGTGCGTGATAAGGCACCGATCCGCGAAATCGGCCTTCGGATTGAAAACTTTGCCCGGAAGGGCGGGTACAGCCTGATTAAAAATCTGGCCAGTCACGGGATCGGCAAATCATTGCACGAGGCCCCCGAAACCATCCCGACATGGGATGATCCGCGCGAACGCCGGACGTTGAAAAAGGGGCAGGTCATCACGATCGAACCGTTCCTGTCGCGGGGGGCGAACTGGGCGCTTGACGGTGATGATGGCTGGACCCTGTATGCCGATACCGGCGCGCCGACCGTGCAATATGAACATACGCTGGTGATCACGCAGAACGGTTATGAGATCATGACGTTGGGCAACTGACGACGTTTTGAGTTGTCCGCTATGATGGATATGGAAAAGGCCGCCTGAAATATTCCGGGCGGCCTTTTTAGTGCGTATTGATGGTGGTTAAGCGCCATATTTCGCCTTGGCTTCACGGCGGCGGGCATGCAGCACCGGCTCGGTATAGC
>CBIHMD010000207.1:0-5564 GCA_966210655.1 uncultured Thalassospira sp. | reverse complement strand
TAACCAAGGGACCCACCCTTGCAGAATAACGAGCTTGCGCCAGGAGGCGACACCAGGATGAACGTTTTTTCCGATCCCGCATTTGACGGCCATGAACAGGTTGTTTTTGCCAGTGATCCCGACACCGGTTTGAAAACCATTATTGCCGTGCACAATACCAATCTTGGCCCCTCGCTGGGCGGATGCCGCATGTGGCCATATGCATCGGAACAGGAAGCCATTCACGATGTACTGCGACTGTCACGTGGCATGACCTATAAGTCAGCCCTTGCCAATCTGCCGCTTGGCGGCGGCAAGTCGGTCATCATCGGTGACCCCCGCAGCCAAAAGACCCCGGAACTGTTTCGTGCCATGGGCCGGGCCGTGGAACAGATCGGTGGGCGATACATCGTCGCCGAAGATGTCGGCACCAGCCCGGCGGACATGAAACAGATCGCAAGTCAGACCAAACATGTCGGCGGTATCAATGACGGCAAAGACCCAGCGCGAACCGGTGATCCGTCACCCTTTACCGCCTATGGCGTGTTCATCGGCCTGAAGGAAGCAGTCCGGTTCAAAAACGGCCATGAAGATCTGGCGGGTCTGCGCGTTGCGGTTCAGGGGCTTGGTAATGTCGGATATCACCTTTGCCGGATGCTGCATGCTGCCGGTGCGCGTCTGGTCGTGTCCGATCTGAATACAGACAACGTCAACAGGGCCGTTGACGAGTTCGGTGCCACCGCCGTTTCCGTTGACGAAATCCTTTATGCCGATGCGGATGTTCTGGCCCCCTGTGCTCTGGGCGGGGTCGTCAATGATCGCAGCATTGATAAAATCCGCGCCCGCATCATCGCCGGGGCTGCCAACAATCAGCTTGAAGCAGACCGCCACGGCGAGATGCTGCGCGAGGCAGGCATTCTTTATGCACCGGATTATGTGATCAATGCCGGGGGCGTGGTTGAAGTTTACTATTGCCGCGAAGGCAAGTCAGTAGCCGAAAGCAACAAGCATATCGAAGATATCGCCGCCACTGTGCGCGAAATCTTTGAACGCGCAGACCAGCAGAACCTTTCGACCGGATTTGTGGCAGACCGCCTAGCCGAAGAACGTTTCGGGAAATCCTGATTATCGCGCTACCCGCTTGACCTACCAAGCGGGTAGCAATGACGCAATGCCTGAACCACGTCAGTTTTGACGAAATACAGGTGCTTCAATCACACCGCCTGACATTTCGGAACCGGGAACAGCTTCGCTTTGTGCGACTTCTGGCTCGGAAACCTGTCGTGGTGCCTGTATACTTGGCATACTCGCAGGATCGGAAAATTCGATAGACCGCGTTGCTGTTCGGATAAACGAGGCCAGTTCATATGCCTGCCCCGGCTCGATACCGGAAGCCAGACCGAATGTAATCGGCCCGTCGGCCCAGGTCGCAACGGAAAAACCATCCTGCTCATCCACTTGAAGATCATGTATGCCAGTGTTCCAGCGCGGTTGAAGCAACAGGACAAGCTTGTTACCCGTGTCGTCGACATAACCGATTTGCATGGCATTTCCGCCGTCTGTGTGGATTTCACGATTTTCCTGTAATCGATATCCCTGTGCTGAAAGATCCGGCACCCGCATTTGCAATGCGATGTGGCCCGCTATGGACGACATGGTATTTGACCATTCAGGTTCTACCGACTGAACGGTTGATACCGTTGGCTGTGACGGCAGACTGTCGACCATACCACTACGATAACCATTGAGTGCGCTTTGAGCGATACTGTCTCGTTGCTGCAACTGGCCTGACGGGACGGTGCGGCCAAGATACCAGCCCCCCGACGCCGCAATCAGGATACTGGCAGCGAACCCGGTTCGCACAAGAACCTGCGCATAGCGATTCGGCTGCGGCGGTTCAAGAACGTTGCGCAACCTTTCCGGAACCGGTTCATCAAGTACCGGATCGTAAAGACGATGGATGTCATCATCTTGATGCATGAATGCGATAATGCGTTCTGCCTTGTCCGGATGGCTTTTCAGATATTCCTCGACTTCGGCACGCCGCACGGGATCGCTATCCAAAGTACCGTCAGCATAGGCAAGAAGATCTATTTCGCTTACTGGCTCATGTGGCTTGATCATTTCACCCTCCTGAGCTGGACATTTGTTGTCCCTGAATAAGAACTGCGCAGGCGGTCACGGCCGCGGGACAATCTGGATCGGACGGTACCAACTGAAATATCAAGTATTTCCGCCGCCTCATCATAAGTAACGCCTTCAAGAGCGACCAAAAGTATGACGGCTTTCTGATTGGGCGGCAGTTTCTCCAGGGCCTGTCCGATATCCATGCAGACCATTCTTTTCTCCTGACGCGCAGGTACGGAGAGTTCCGGCACCGCGTCATCCATCGGTACCTCGGCCACCTTTTTGCGGTACTGATTTACGAACACATTATACAGTATTTTAAACAGCCAGCTGCGAACGGAACCCGTTCGGCGCCAAAGATGGTGTTTGCGAATTGCCCGTTCCAGACAGTCCTGCACAAGATCATCCGCGCGATCCCGGTCAGAGACCAGAGACCGCGCAAACCTGCGCAAATGTGGTATTTCGCGCGAAATACGCCATTTGATATCGGTTGCATCGGTTGCTTTTGTCATGACGCCTCAACAACAGCCTGTTGCGACATTAAGTTCCGGAAAAATGCATTTTTTATGGAACCATTTGCCTTCACGCGATGTCCGTCAGATGAAGGTCGGCATCAAGCCCGACATCGAAATGCATGAACCGGCAAAGAGGTATTCCCATGAAGCGCAAATTACTGGCCTCTGTCGCATTTGCCTTGTGGACAGCCAGCCCCGTGATCGGAATTTCGGCAGCCCAGGCCCAAAGCACACAGCCGCAGCAGAGCGAACAGACGGCACCGGCAACCAGTTACAGCGATACACAACTGGAAGATTATGCTGCGGCTGCTGTGGAGGTACGCGATCTGAACGTCAAATGGCAAAAACGCGCCCAGAAAAGCGCCGACCCCGCTGAGGTTCAGAAAATCCGTCAGCAGGCCAGTGCCGAGATGGTTCAAGCCATTAGGGATGAAGGATTGTCGATCAAGGAATATAACGAAATCACTCAGGCAGCCCTTCAGAACGCGGAACTAAGCGAACGCATCAACAGCTTTGTCGAATAGCTTCGGAGCCTCCCTCAGAGTTTCCTCCCTGAACCGAAGCTCTTGACCCTCTCCCTCTCGGGCGAGGGTTCTTTTTTGCGCGCTTTGCTCAAAGAAAAAGAAAAGCCGAAACAAAATCCGGCTTTTCAGGTATCCGGCGCGACATCGGGGCAAAGGTAGGACATGCAATGTTGCGCCGGGGCTTGGGATCAGACGGATCAATAAGTTCGCGGCCCGAAGAATTTTGCATTGGCCAGCACATGCAAATGGCCAAACGGGCAGCATAAACAGTCGGTGCAAGCGCAGATCATGACCGCTTGACGACTATTTTAACAAGTTGGCCTGCATCCTGATCACGCCACTAAAACAACAAGCCAACCGAAGTAACGTTCGGGTGAGGGCTGTGAGCGCTACTTCTTAGAAAACAACATCACGGCCCCGCGAATAGTTCCATCACCGCAAAACAAAAAAGCCCCCATTTAGGAGGCTTTTATCAGACTGATGAAATTGCGGTGCCTGCCTATTCGGCAGCAATCGGTGCGGCATTTGCGGTGACAGCGGCAGCATCACCGCAATCGCAATTGCCACATGTTTTCGCCTGAAGCAATTCCGCACGCATATGGCAGGCGCATTTCCCGCATTGCGGGGCGCAGCCATGAAAACGGAACACGTCCGCAGGACGCGTTGCACCACCTTCTTCGGCGGCACGACGAACATCGCGTTCTTTTATTGCGTTACAAATGCAAACATACATCAGCGTAATTGCAATCAGTTATTAATGACAGCAACACACCTGTAATCTACATGCGAATAGTTTTCAAACACTTTTGCAGCAGAGCTTGAAAAAAATCCCGCACAAACCGGCAGATTTGTGCGGGATTTCGAAAAAGTCATTTAATCACAAGGTGATCAGACGGTGGCGATGTGACTCACTACGCGTTTGACCCCCTTGATGCGGCGAACGATCGACAACACCTTGTCGAGCTCCTCACCGCTTTGGGCATCACCCATGATGTAGACGATATTGTTCACGGACTGCCAACGGTAGTTCACCGAACTCACACCTTTTTCCGCCAATAACAACGCCTTGATCTGACTTTCGATCCAAACGTCTGAACCTGTCTGGGTTGCCGAATCCGCCGGTACGGCATTTTTGCCATACTCGTCTTCGGCCTTGTGGTATGCCTCGATGGTTGCCGCATCGGCGACTTCAAGATGGTCATAGACAGTCTTGATGCGGCTATCCTGTTTGACCAGCGACATCACATCAAAATATTTGCCTTTGGAATCGACCATGCCGGTGACCATCACCTGCTGTTTCCAGATATCGACATTCACATCGATAAGATAGGTATGATCGACCTTAGAGAATTCGCCAAGGATGCCTGACTTGATCTGGGTATCCAGCCACTGGTCATTCCCCGTCCGGTCTTCCAGCGGCATCTGTAACGGTCCACAGGCCGCAAGCGGTGTCGCCAGCAAGGCACATACCGAAACAGCCTTGAGCGCGTTGCGCCAGCCTCGGGAAATCATGATCATCTTTGAGCTCCTTCTCATGCCGGTTGTCGGCATATTCCAATTCTGTTGAATCACTAATACAGCAGATCGCAATAAAGCTTTAACGCCCTGAACTGCCAGTGGTTCCGGCACATCTTGTCGCAGGCGATTATGACAAAAAAAAGCCCGAGCACGATTGCATCAGCCTGTTTCAACCCAGAAGTAATTCACAACCCAGCCAGAAAAGTAAAAATACCGGGGTTAATCACCCCGGACGCAAGTGGCGGATATGGCAATCCGCTGGCTCATCATCCGGCTTACCGGACGCCTGATGATCCGGTTTTGATAAACCGGATCAATTTTCTTCCATAGACATCAGCGATGCGTTACCACCCGCAGCCGTCGTATTGATGGTGACTGTTTTCTCGGTCGCAAAGCGATGCAGGAATGCCTCATCAGGCAGCGCCCCGTCATCGTCAGCTCCGCTATCGGAAACCAGCGACAGGATTGCACCGTCACGCTTTGCCAGAAGCTGTTTGAAGGCCGTAACGCGATCAAGCGGCGCCACACAGGAAACACCGGCCACATCGCCGTCATACATCACGGCAATACCGACCCTTGATGTAACCACTCTTATCAATCCTTCCGGCAATCCGGCATCAGTCGCGAGGCTGGCAAATTCAGTCAGCCATTTCTGATCCCCGGCAACAATCACCGCATTGCCAGCAGCAAGGGCTGCTGCAATATGCCGGATGACACGTGCCGCTTCGGCATCCTTTTCCACCTGCACCAGATAAACACCCCGCCCGAGCATATAAAGATCATTGGTTTCACCGGTCGGCCCGGGCATCCGGGTCGGCGCAACAAAGCCATTTTCCGAAATCGCGGCAAAGTATGCGATCAGGTCGGCATTTGTCGACAGATCGCTTTTCGACGATCCGGT
>CBIHMD010000206.1:0-5584 GCA_966210655.1 uncultured Thalassospira sp. | reverse complement strand
GGTCGCGCCCGACGGTCTTACCTGGACGTTCCATCTGCGCAAAGGGGCGGCGTTAACTGCCCCCGAAGGCAGTTATGACGAGTTCTGTGCAAGCTTCCCGTTTGCCGAAACTGAGGATCAGGCGCGTGCCATTCGCGATACGCTTGACGATCTGGCCGCGGGGAAACCTATGGACAGGCTTGTTTGCGGTGATGTCGGCTTTGGCAAGACAGAGGTTGCATTGCGCGCGGCCTTTGCCGCGGTTATGTCGGGCAAACAGGTTGCGATTGTCGCCCCAACCACATTGCTGTGCCGTCAGCATTACCTGACATTCAGGCAGCGCTTTGACGGACTTCCGGTGCGGGTAGAGCAACTATCGCGTCTGGTAACCGGCAAGACCGCCAAACTGGTCAAGGACAACCTTGAAAGCGGGCATGTCGACATCGTATGTGGCACGCACGCGCTGTTGGGCAATGGAGTAAAGTTCAAGGACCTTGGGCTTCTGATCATCGATGAAGAGCAGCATTTCGGCGTCAAACACAAGGAACGCCTGAAAGAGCTTAAAACAGATGTTCATGTTCTGACACTAACCGCGACGCCGATCCCGCGGACCTTGCAGCTTGCCCTGACCGGGGTAAAAGAACTTTCGATTATTGCAACGCCGCCGATTGATCGTCTTGCCGTTCGAACCTATATCACGCCTTATGACCCGGTTGTTGTACGCGAAGCGATCTTGCGTGAACGTCATCGTGGCGGACAAATCTTTTATGTCTGTCCGCGGGTCAATGAGCTTGGACGGGTTGCCAAGGAACTTGAAACACTGGTGCCTGAAATCAAGTTTGACGTGGCACATGGTCAGATGGGGGCCCGTGACCTTGAGCAGGTGATGACCGATTTCACCGACCGCAAGTTTGATCTTCTGCTGGCAACCAATATTATTGAGTCGGGCATTGATGTACCAAACGCCAATACCATGATCATCCACCGCGCCGACATGTTTGGTTTGGCGCAGCTTTATCAGTTGCGCGGGCGTATCGGTCGATCAAAGCAGCGGGCCTATGCCTATCTGACACTACCAAATGGCAAGAAACTGACGGCAACAGCGTTAAAGCGTCTTGAGGTCATGCAAACGCTTGACAGTCTTGGTGCCGGTTTCAACCTTGCCAGCCATGATCTTGATATTCGCGGTGCAGGCAACCTGCTTGGCGAGGAACAATCCGGCCATATCAAGGAAGTCGGGATCGAACTTTATCAGCAGATGATCGAAGAAGCCGTTGCCGAGGCCAAGGGCGAAATCGAGGCCGACGATGCGACATCCTTCGTTCCGCAGATCAATGTCGGAATGCCGGTGCTGATACCGGATCGCTACGTGCCAGACCTTGGCGTGCGACTTGGCCTGTATCGACGGATTTCGGAACTGCGTTCCCGCGAGGAAGTCGATCAATTTGCCGCCGAGATGATTGACCGGTTTGGCAAGCTGCCAAAGGAGGTCGAAAACCTTCTGGACGTGGTCACGATCAAACAATGGTGCCGTACATCCAATGTTGAGAAACTCGATGCCGGCCCCAAAGGCGCACTTATCACGCTTCGGAACAACGAATTCCCGAACCCGGCTGGTCTGGTTGGTTTTATCCAGCAACAGGTTGGTGTGGCCCGTTTGCGCCCGGACCACAAGATTGTCTATGCCGCGGGCTGGGATGGCCCGACAGACCGCCTCGAAGGTTTAAAGCGCCTGATGCGTCGCTTGGCCGACATCGCCGCAAAGGCATAACAAAAAGGCAGGTACCATTTCAGGGCCTGCCTTTTTTCTTCCCAGACGGGATACATGTCAGACGGGTGTTTCTTCCTGACGCGCCAGACGGATCATGCGTTGCAGGATATCGGGTTCCTGCGCACCCGAAAGAGCATGGCGGCCATTAAACAGGAAACAGGGCACACCGGTTACCCCCATTTGATGGGCAACCCGGTTTTCCTGCGATACGAACTCGCGATCCATGTCACCGCCAAGGTAATCAAGGATTTCGTTTCTGTCCTCGCCATGGGTGACGGCGATCTCAACCAGAACATCAAGATCACCTATGTCTCGACCATCAAGGAAGTAAGCCGTAAACAGGTCTTCAACCAGATCATTCCCGACAGCAGGGCGTTCGGCGCAGACCTTGTAGATCAGACGATGGGAATCTGTTGAGTCCGGTGTTAGGCGAATGGCATCGAAATTGAAATCGATCCCGACAGCAGCACCCGCAGCCTCTATAGCCTTGTAAACACGGGTTGCACTTTCAGTCCCGCCAAACTTGGCTGACAGGTATAATTTCCGGTCTATTCCGCCCGTTGGCATATCAGGGTTTAACAGAAATGGACGCCAGATAATCGGGATATGGTTCAGTTTTTCCCGGACAAGCGCCCTTTCCAAGCGTTTCTTACCGATGTAGCACCACGGACACACGGTATCGATGATCGCCTCGATACGGATCGGTGCCATCGGTGTTTCGTTATGTCCGGGTTGCCAGTTCATGTTTTATCCATTCAGGAACGAAGTACCCGCCGCAAGCGGAGCAATACCAAGATGGTCTGCAACCGTTTGGCCAATATCGGCAAAACTGTCGCGCATGCCAATCGGGCCGGGGTTAATAGCAGGGCCGAACGCCATAATCGGCACGAATTCACGTGTGTGGTCATTACCGCGCCACGTCGGATCACAACCGTGATCGGCAGTAACGATGACCAGATCGCCGGGTTTCAGTACTGCACGCAGTTCGGGAATACGGGCATCAAATTCTTCAAGCGCGTTGGCATAGCCCGGCACATCGCGACGATGCCCGAATTCCATATCGAAATCGACCAGATTGGTGAAAACGATGCTGTTATCAGGGGCCTGATCAATTTCAGTCATCATGGCATCGAAAAGGGCCATATTGCCCGATGCCTTGACCTTTTTTGAAATCCCACGCTGCGCATAGATATCGGCAATTTTACCAACCGATATAACTGTACCGCCAGCCTCGCTAAACTTGTCGAGCAGGGTTGGTCTATGTGGCGGGATCGCAATATCGCGACGATTTGCCGTTCGCTTGAAATCAGCGGAGCTACTACCGACAAACGGGCGTGCGATGACGCGGCCAATATTGTAAGGTGCAACCAATTTAAAGGTGATCTCGCAGACCTCATACAGGCGATCCAGACCGAAATGCTCTTCATGGGCGGCAATCTGAAACACGCTGTCTGCTGAGGTATAGCAAATAGGCATGCCAGTTTTGATGTGCTCTTCACCCAGTTCGGCAATGATTGTGGTACCAGATGCGTGGCAATTTCCCAGAATACCAAGCAAATTTGCCTGTTTGATCAGGGCATCGGTCAGTTCTTTGGGAAAGGTTGGAACTTCAAGCGGGAAATAACCCCAGTCAAAATCAACGGGCACACCTGCAATTTCCCAATGACCACTTGGGGTGTCCTTGCCGCGCGACAGTTCCTTGGCATGGCCATAGGCACCAATCATGGCGCCGCCATGTTCAAGTCCCGGTGGAACGCGACCGGTTGCATCCATGGCAGCTTCGCCAAGACCCAATGCCGTCATGTTCGGAATGTTCAGTTTTCCCTTGCGAATATCATTGTCTGCCAGACCATTGGCGCAGTTTTCTGCAATGTGACCCAAGGTGTCGGATCCCTGATCACCAAACTTGGCTGCATCCGGGGTTGCGCCGATACCGAAACTGTCTGCAACAATGATGATGGCGCGGGCCATTCCGTATTCCTTCAGCTGTGTCTGCCATTTGGGTTGATTGGCAGATAGTCATTATTCTCAGTAGTTGCCAGTCGTCTTGGGTGCCGATGACTGATCAATACCGCAAGTTTCCAGCAAGGCCGTGAGGACGCCGCTGGCACCGAAACGGAACGTGCTCGGCTCCGCCCAGCCTTCACCCATGATTTCATCAGCAATCGCAAGAAACAGTGCAGCATCATCAGCCGTTTTGACACCGCCGGATGCCTTGAAGCCACATGCAAGGCCATCTTCCTCACGGGCATCGCGAATGGCTGTGATCATTGCCACCGCGGCCTCCGGCGTTGCGCCTACCGGTACCTTTCCGGTCGAGGTTTTGACGAAATTCGCACCATGTTTGATCGCAAGGCGGGCTGCGTCATAGACCTTGGAAAGATCTTCAAACTCGCCACTTTCAAGGATGACCTTCATCGTGGTCATCGGACCGCAAGCCGTGCGGGTTGCTTCAATAACATTAATGACGGTCTGGATGTCCCCGGCCAGAAAAGCCTTGTAAGGCAAAACCAGATCAACCTCGTCCGCACCCTTGGCAACGGCGTCGGCTGTTTCGTCGCCCACACGCTGCGCATTGGTGCCACCAGCCGGGAAATTGACCACGGTAGCCGTTTTAACGCCACTTTGGCCCAGCGCCCGCCATGCGGTCTCGACGAAGGGTGCGTAAACGCAAACGGCGGCTGTATTACCTGCCGGGCTTTGTGCACGATCACACAGTGCTTCGATCTTTTCGACCGTGTCATCATCATTCAGGCTGGTCAGATCAAGAACGGAAATGGCCAGGCGCGCGGTGTCCGCATCGCTTTTTGCCGCAGCTTTGGCAGCTGTAATGACTTCTGAAACAGAATTCGGGTCGAACATGTCGGTATCCTTAAAACGCGCAGGACGCGAAGTGTTGAAATCGGCATGAATTATACCGAACTCTTGCTATCGCGTCCTGTAAAGAAGGTCAACGGGCGGTCAACAGAAGTCCTTCACGCCCCGGCAGAACGTCTGCCCCGGCGACCGAGCACAGCAAACCACCTGGCACCACAAGGCGTCCCCCAACGCGGGCATACATGAAACCATCCGTGCGGCTGGAAAACGGCGTTTTGTCACCGGTTTCGCAATCAAGAACATACCCCAGTTCCTGACCAGCCTTTACGTGTACTCCGGCATCAACGGAAAACACGATCATCCCGCCATGGGTTGCGGTTACGCGATCAACACCGGCAAGCGGTGTGGCCGTGCATTTTGCTTCAGGCAGGGGGCCGGGATCACCTGCGATAACGCCACGACGTTGCAGGAATGCAAATAGGTTCTTTGCATCCTGGCTGGCAAGGTGATCATAAACGTCTTGTTCACCGCGCAATTCGATTGTGGTTGAAAGCGTTGCCATCGGGATCGGAAACTTGTCGCCATAGACACGACGCAGTTCTACCCACGGGCGGCTGAAAGCCTCGTCGAACGGGTTCGCACCGCTTTCCTCGGCAATCAGGCAGGCTTCCGCACCGATTTGAGCAGAAAGGTCTGCCGCGTCCGGCCAACTGGAATCGCTGGTATAAAGATGCATGGCGGCTTCCCAGTCGCAATGCAGGTCAAGAACATAGTCCGCATCAATTGCCAGTTCAGCCAGCGTCAAACGCAAATCCTCAAGATCGGTCAAAGGCCCTGCATTGCTGCGGTGTTCCTTGATCAGGCGACGAAGTTCGACACGGACAGATTCAACATTGTCATCCGGATCCTGACCAAGTTTACCATCAACAGCCGCAATCAGTTCCTTACACAAATCGGGATAGTGACGGTTGAAGTTCTGTCCGGTACGCATGTCAAAGCGCCCGAGCGGTTTCATAT
>CBIHMD010000205.1:0-5590 GCA_966210655.1 uncultured Thalassospira sp. | reverse complement strand
GTTACACACGTCCCGCTTTCGGGACACGAGCAAACGCAAACAAAAATAACAGGAGCCCCCATGCCTATCAGTCGTATCGCAGGCATCGTCATCTGTATCATCGGCATCGCTCTTTTGATTGTTGGCTTTAACGCGTCTGAAAGTGCGGCCGATCAGTTGTCCGAAACCTTCCTTGGCCGCTATACCGACGAAACCGTCTGGTATCTGATTGGTGGTGCTGCGGCTGCCATTGGTGGCTTTGTCATGATGATGTTTGGCGCCAAGGCTCGCTGATCATCCCGATCCGGGTGTTGCCATTGTTTCCCCAAACTGCCCTTTCGCAGACAATGGCAACACACTGTTGACGAACGGTGACTGGTCAGGTGGCCCAAACAGGCACATATTCGCAATTCATGTTTTGTGAATGTCGAGGTGCCCCACCATGACCAGTCCCGTTGCCGCCTCTGTTTCTGCCGCCCCGCAGGGCAATCTCGCGCCGATTTTCATCTCGCACGGATCGCCGATGCTGGTCGCACGTCAAAGCACCCCGGCCTTTGATTTCTTTGCCCGCGATCTTGGTGATCTGTTCGACGGCGCGCGTGCCATCCTGATCGTCTCGGCCCATTGGCAGACCGCCACGCCGACCATCTCGACCGCGGCCCGCCCGGACACCATCCACGATTTTTACGGCTTCCCCAAACCGCTTTATGACCTGCATTACGATGTTGCGGGCGATCCCGCACTGGCATCCGAAATCGCCGGTCTGATCGGGGCTGCCACCGATGATAAACGCGGCCTTGATCACGGCGCATGGATGCCGTTGATCATTGCGCGCCCCGGCGGCGATATCCCGGTGTTTCAGCTCTCCATGCTGGGCCATGGCAGCCCGGCGGATCATTATGAACTGGGTAAAAAGCTGCGCGCCCTGCGCGATCTTGGCGTTCTGGTGGTTGGCAGCGGGGCGATGACCCATAATCTGCGCGCCCTTGACCGTAACGAGGGCCCGATTGATCCCTGGGCAAAGGAATTTACCAACTGGATGCTTGGCAAACTGGGCAGTCACGATATCGATGCCCTGCTCGATTACCGCGCACAGGCACCGCACGCCGTCATGGCCCACCCCGAAGACGATCACCTGATGCCGTTTTATGTTGCCCTTGGGGCCGCGGGTGATGATTTCGTGCCCGAAACCCTGCATGACAGTTTTGAGTTCGGCAACCTTGCCATGACCGCACTTCGCTTTGATGATCCCCAAAGCATTCATCAAGCGGCCTGAACGAACATATTCAGACCAGAACAAGAAGGCCGGGAGACATCATCTCCCGGCCTTTTGTCTAAAACATCAGGCGAATGCCCGTGACGATATAGGTTGCCTCATAATCCTCGCCGTCATGTTTGGCAAAATCGGCGGTATCCCCGAACTTTCGTTCATAGGCCACACCGACATAGGGCACGATGGCGCGATCAATCAGGTCATAGCTCAGCCGCAAGCCGACCTCGGCGCTGGAAATCCCCTTGCCGATCTCGATCTCCCGATCTTCCGAGAAGGCCGCATTGATCTCGAACGATGGTGTGAGGATCAAACGGTTGGTCAGAAGCCCTTCATATTCGACATCAAGCCTTGCTGAACCATCACCCGTCTCGCTGACAAACAGATCGGCATCGACTTCAAACCATTGCGGGGCAAGTCCGACAATACCGACCGTTCCATACCAGCGATCCGCACCATCAGGGGTATCAACACGCACGCCCCCCTTGGCATCGAAAAAGTCGCTGATCGGTGTTTGCAGCACAAAACGGTTTTCAAGCTTCTCGTAATTGTCGGCATCAAGGTCACGTTCGCCCTCCCCCTGCCAGCGCAGTTTGAGTTCGTCCGTGCCGACAAAGGCATCCGCATCCCAGACAAGGCGATTTTCGCTTTCGTCACTGACACGGTATTCAAACTGTTCGGCCTGAAACCCGTAATAAATCCGGGGCTCCATCGCCATACCGACACTCGCGAACGGGCCGAGTGCCAATACGGCACCCCCGCCGATCATCATCAGATCACGTTTTTTCATGATGGATCAATTCCCGTTGCCAAGCTGTGTGACTGTCGGGCCGCCTTCAACCACGACCTTGCGAAACATGCCGGTTGCCATATGGAAACTCAGATGACAATGAAATGCCCATTCGCCCGGTTCATCGACCTCGGTTTCGGAATAGACCGTGGTGCCCGGATTGATGCTGATCGTATGTTTGACCGGATTCCATTTACCCTGCCCGGTATCAAGGATCGACCACATGCCATGAAGATGCATCGGATGGGTCATCATGGTTTCATTGACGAATTTGAACCGGACCCGTTCCCCATATTTCAGGCGGATCGGCTCGGCATCCTCGTATTTCACGCCATTGATCGACCAGCTATAGCGTTCCATATTCCCGGTCAGGCGAAGCTCGATCTCGCGGGTGGCCGGACGTTCGGCATAAAGCGGCTTTTGTGCTTTAAGATCGGCATAGGAAAGGAACTTTCCGCCATTGGCTGCCGCCGGAACAAGACCACTGCCCGCCGCATAGAACGGATCGGCCTTCTCACCCATATCCATATTGGAATGATCCATACCCGCCATGTTTGAGTGGTCCATTCCGGGCATAGTTTCCTGCGATCCGCTATCAGTGGAAGCAGCACCGTGATCCATACCGGCCATATCGCCATGGCCCATATCCCCATGTGCCATGCCCATATCGGCCATGGTCAGCATCGGTGATTCAGTTCGCAATTCCGGCATCTCGGCCCGCATTCCGGCGCGCGGGGCCAGGGTGGCAAAGGCATAGCCCGACCGTCCCATGGATTCCGCCAAAATCGGATAGGCCCTGTCATCCTTTGGCTGGACAATCACGTCATAGGTTTCGGCAACCGATATGCGGAACTCATCAACCTTGACGGGCTGCACATTGTTGCCATCGGCCTGCACGACGGTCATTTCAAGTCCCGGTATCCGCACATCGAAATAGGTCATCGCCGATGCATTGATGAAACGAAGCCGTACCCGTTCTTCGGGATTGAACAATCCGGTCCAGTTCTGATCGGGTGACATGCCATTGATCAGGCCGACAAAGCCCTGAACATCCTCGATGTCGGTCCGCATCATCCGCATGGAACCCCAGTCACCACGTTCCGAAAGCGTTGCACCCAACCCGTTCTTGCCAACATCATCGATAAAATCGCCAAGGGTCCGCTGTTTGCGGTTGTAATAGTCCGGCATCATTTTCAGGTTGCGCAGAATGCGGTCGCCCGAATGGGGATGCTTGTCTTTCAGAACCACGACATATTCGCGGTCGAATTTGAACGGCTCACGCTTTTCCGGCTCGATAATGATCGAACCATAGGCCCCGTCCGGCTCCTGAAAACCGGAATGGCTGTGGAACCAGTAAGTCCCGCTTTGTTTGACCGGAATGCGATAGGTGAATGTTTCACCCGGTTCGATCCCCGGAAAACTGATGCCCGGCACCCCGTCCATCTGATAGGGCAGGATCAGGCCATGCCAATGGATCGAAGTGGCCTCTTTCAGATTGTTGGTGACTTTGATCACCGCTTCCTCGCCTTCCCTGAAGCGCAAGGTCGGTCCGGGGGATGCCCCGTTATAGCCAATACCCGTTGTCTTGGTATCGCCTGTATCGATGGTGACATAATCGACCGTCAGGTCATAGGTCGCCGCCTGGCTTCCCGTCGACAGGGCAGCCATCGCCAGCGCCCCGGCAACGACGCCTTTGATATAGTTGATTTTCATTTTATGGATTCCCAAAAACTTGCGGAAACGCCAGAGGCCTCAGGGACGGCAAGGCACGGCCCCGCCTCTGGCACCTCGAACCGATCGGCTTAGGATTTCAGACGGACTTTGCCCATCATGCCGCTTTCATAGTGGCCGGGCACATTGCAGGCGAATTCAAGCTCTGCATCCGCCGGGAAGGTCCAGATGATCTCGGCTGTTTTTCCGGGTTCAAGAAGGACGCTGTTGGGATCGTCATGTTCCATGGTCATGCCGTTGCCCATATCCATCTTCATTTTGTCCATATGGATCTTGTCCACATCAAGCGCGCCATGCTCCATCATCATCATCATTTCTTTCTGATGGCTGGCATGCATGGCGGCCGTGCCGATATTGAACTCGTGAACAAACTCACCCTTGTTTTCGATCTGGAACAGGATGGTTTCACCGGCGCTGACCTCGATGGTCTCCGCATCAAAGAAATTGTCTTCCATGACGATCTTGATGGTACGGGTGACGTCGGCGGCTTTGCCCGGCGCGCCGATTTCGGCGGCAACCGAACCATGGCCCTGACCGTGGCCCGGGCTCGCAAATGCGGCCAAAGGTGCCGTCATCAGCGCACCGATAACAGAGGTCGAAAGGGCAAGACGGGTAAGAAAATTCGATTTGACGTTGGGCATATCATGCTCCTGAAAATAATCGTCAGAATGATTGCCGTCGCCGCACAAACACGTATGCGAACTGCACCGATACCCGAAACGGGCGAACAGACGACGGCATTTAAGACAAAGACGGGATTATTTTCAGGCGCGCGGCGGCTTGTAGCTGCCATCGGCCTCAATTGAAACGAACGAACGATCCGTGATCCAGAATGCAGCTTGTGAAACCACAAATGCGACCGATGCCAGATCTATCGGTTCTTCAATAAACGGCCCGCAGACCGTCATACCGCAAATATCGGCATGGGATGATCGCGGATCGTGGGAAACCGGTTTGGCCATCTTGTCCATATCGCTAACCATGCCATGATGGCTATCGCCACCGTGGCCGGAATGCGCCTGCACGTTCCCGCTGACCGACAACAAAACTGTCAGGCTCATCAGGATCACAAGTGTGCAGGAAATGAAACGCAACATGGCTTCCGGTCAAAAGTTAACGCTCAAATCGTTATTCCCGGAGGCCAATAACGACAAGTGGCAATATTGTGGCATGCAGCCTATCCTTATGTTTCAAAAGATTAGGCGCCCTTGTTATTGTTCACTCTGGTGATTACGATCATTTTCAGACGTCAACCTCACAAGACGGAAAGCCCCATGCTGTCGCAGGATCAAACCACGCTTGAAATCAGCACCACCGGACAGGGCCTTGTTGAAATCACCGATCAGGTCCAGTCATGGACCCTTCAAACCGGCATCAAAACCGGTCAGATCACAATGCCGCCACACATCCGCCAGCCTGACGATACAGGAAAACGCCGATCCCGATGTGGTTCTGGATCTTGAAACCTTCTTTGCAAGACTGGTCGAGGAAAACCCGAGCCTCTATCGCCACACCGCCGAAGGCCCCGACGATATGCCCGCCCACATCCGGGCTGCGCTGACCGATGTGTCGCTGACCATCCCGGTCACAAACGGTCGGGCGGTTCTGGGCACATGGCAGGGCATCTATCTGTTTGAACACCGTCACGCCCCGCACCGCCGCCAGATCACCCTGCATCTGCTCGGGGAATAATTTGGGAATAAGCCCGGCTTGCCGCCTTACGCCGCCATTTCCGGCCGACGCATCCAGATGCCGCGCACCTGGACCTCAAGCATCTCGCGAAGGGTTGCGCACATATCCTCGCAATCGAAATTCTGCGC
>CBIHMD010000204.1:0-5601 GCA_966210655.1 uncultured Thalassospira sp. | reverse complement strand
TGCCTGTATGCCATTGCCCATTTCGTTCCCGAAGATCCGTCAGGAACGCCTTTGCCCGATCAGGCCGGTGACTGGCTGAAACGAACCCTTTCCGATATTCCCGATACCGCTGCCGTGACGCTGGGACGGCATGTCGCAATCAGTTCCGATATTGCCGATGCCTTTCAGGCCGCCCGCGAAGCCCATGCCGGTGTGTTAAATCTGGCCCGGCGTCAGGATGCCACGGCAGTATTCTGGGGGCAGGCCAACCCGGATACCGGGGGGCTTGATGTTCATTTCAGCAATGATTTGCTGGTGTCCCCACTTTATGAATTGCTGTTGCCGCTTGTTCATTCCTTTCGTCAGCCGCAGCACAAGGATACGGCGGCTGCCCTGCATATCCTGCTGACCTGCGAATTGCTGGCACGCGCACGTGGCCATGACCAGCGCGCCTTGCAGGTTGCACGCCTTACGTCGCACTTGGAAGACCTTCAGGAACGGATCAATAACGGCGAAAACTTTGCCGATGTCGGGCAGGGGGTAACAACCGCCTATGCCTTTGGTGCCGTCATGCTGGCTGAAACCGGTGAACGCAGCTATTGCATCAGCGCCATTCGCGCCATCGAACCAATCGTCCGTGAATTCCTGACCCTGGCAGCCGAGCCACCAAAAGAAGTCAAAAAGGCCAAACAGCCAGCCGGTCTTTTGCATGAACGTGTCACCCAGCAACAGGCCGTCGAAACTGTCATCAAAACCGAAGACATGCTGCGCGGGATCGGTGATCTGGCTCTGATCAATCCTGAACGTTCAGCAGTTCTGGCGCTGTATGGCACGCTTTTGAACTGGTCTATGGCAAGCAACATGAACGCGCGCTCGGGTGCGACGGCCATTGGCCTGTGGAAGCTTCTTGAACGTCGCTTTGAACTGATGGCCGGTACACCTGTTTCCCGGGCAATTGCCATTGGCAAACTGGGCGAGGCCATGATGATCCACGCCAGGGAAATCGAAGATATCGAAATGGTGCAAACCGCCAGCGGCCATTATCGTCGGGCGCTGGGACTGGTGAATGCAAAGGCGCACACGGTGCTGTATGCGCAGATTGCCTATGGTCTGGCCGAATCCGTTGTCGCCCAGTCATCGATAGACAGCATCGGCGTCCCCGCCGAACAGGTGATCCCTGTGTTTCAGGCCGCACTCAAGGTCTGCTCCAGACGTGATCATCCCTATCTTTGGGGGCGGGCCATGTTTGCGCTTGGCAGTGTCCAGTTTTCGACCGGTGCGGCGGAAAAGGACATCAAGCTGATATCGCAGGCGCGGATGAATTTCTCGCAGGCCTACGAGGCATTTGACGAGGCGGCTGCACGTGGTGCGGCGCGCGCTGCATCGGGCAGCTTTACCCGGGCTGAAAACATGCTTCACCAACTCGCTCAGCGTCAGTCGGTGATTGATGCAACCGGTGGCGCAGGCGAAGCCAAGGCATCGTAATCCGGTTCCTGTCACGTTCCAAGCAGGCAAAAGAAAACCCCGCAGCCTTTCGGATGCGGGGTTTTCCGACTGCGAATGCCGGGATCAGTTCTATTCGCGATTACCGAAGAACTGAAGCAGCATTACGAACAGGTTCACGAAGTCCAGATACAGCTGCAGGGCGCCAAAGATGGCTTTTTTGCCTGCGGTCGCCTGATCATCGTGCGCATGATAGCTTTCCTTGATCCGCTGGGTGTCATACGCGGTCAGACCGGTAAAGATCAGAACGCCAGCACCAGAGATCACGAACTGAAGCATCGTGCTGCCAAGGAAGATGTTCACGACACTGGCCAGGATAATCCCGATCAGGCCCATGAACAGGAAGCTTCCCCAACCCGACAGGTCTTTCTTCGTCGTGTAGCCGTAAAGGCTCATCGCGGCAAAGGTGCCTGCGGTGATGAAGAAGGTCCGTGCGATGCTTTCACCCGTGTAAACGAGGAAGATCGACGACAGCGACAGACCCATCAGAGCCGCATAAATCCAGAATGTGGTTTGTGCAGCACCAAAGCTCATCTTGTGGATGCGGAAGCTAAGGAACAGGACAAGCCCGATCGGGGCCAGCATCACGATCCAGTGCAAACCGGTTCCGAAGATCGCATTCATCAGGGTAGGGCTGGTCGACACAGCCATCGCGACGATACCGGTCAGGGCAAGTGCGGATGCCATATAGTTGTAGACACGCAGCATATAGGCGCGGAGACCTGCATCGACCTCGGCCGCCGACCGGCCAACCGAGACGTCATAGCCGCGTTGACGCGTTTCAAAAGCCATTGAAATCCCTCTTTGATCCATAACGGGCAGAATGTTCATAGAACTCTGCGATGCTGAAAATATGGCAGGATTTCCGTGAAAAGCAACGGTTTGGCCGATGACCTTTCGTTTCAGACTGACGATATTGTGATCTTGTTCACTTGGTTGCGCTGGATGTGGTCTCGCGACTTTCTGGTCAATTCGGCCTATAATCACGTATCAGGTTTCACGAACCGTGCTTTTCTGCCGGTTGTGATTACGGATTGATCGGGCATGCGAAAAAAGTTTTTCGATATCAATGATATGTCAGAAAACCCGGATTGGTCCTTGCCGGTGAACGCGCTGCGGCTTGTTGTTGGATTGCTGGTTGCCAGCATCGTTCTGCTTGTAACCCTGTCTGCGGCATCCGCCCAGAATCCCGATTTTGTTGCATCGAAAAAGGCCAACGAGATACCGGTTTTCAGCGCGGTTTATCCCGAAGATGAATTTTGCGCGACACGCGGTGTTGGCGGGCTTTGTGCCGCCATGCCGGTCGATGTGCCCGAATTCGATGCCAATTTCATCTATCGCTTCGTCGCTTACGAGGCACAGCGTCCTTTTGACCGCTTTTCATGGCAATCCTTTGTTTCGCTGCTATGGCCCCATGATGATGCGGGCGCACCGATTGCAACCGGATATCGCCAACCCGATGCGGGGCATGGGCTTTGGCAAAGTTATGCCACTAAAAATGATGTGTTTGGCGATATCGCAAAGGCCAATGCCTCTTGCCGCGCCGGGTTGCCTGACGGGCATCTGCTGCTGTCGGCATTTATCCAGTCATCGGGCGATATCCTGATTGATCAGGCGGGCAATTTCATCCTCTATGACACGCGGATCAATGATGTTGCGGCGGATTATATCCGCTGGAACGGACTTGGGACGGCGCAGGGGCGTCTGACCTTTGCCCAAAGCGGCCAGTCGGTGGAATTCCCGATGCTGACCCTGTCGGCTGGCGGAAAGGTTGCCGATAATTCCGAACTGCTGGCCAGTGACAAGACCTGGCTGACACCCGGTGCGCAACTGACCAAATTCGCATGGCGGATTATGACGGATACGCCAGACCGGGAACGATATTACACGCGCCCTGCCCGGATTGCGCTTGCTGCCGGGGATACACTGGACGGAACGGCCAAATGCCTTGATGTGACCGTTGGTCTGGTCGGGTTGCATATCGTTCAGCGGGTCAAAAGTGGTAATGGCGACCGCTGGGTCTGGTCAAGCTTCGAACATGCCGATAATGCCCCGCTTGCCGAAAATGCCCGACGCCCCAACAGCATCATCGCCAATGACCTTTTCCCCGACGGCTGTCTGGCACCCGAAAAAACCGACCGCGATTACATCTTCTATGGCGGGGGTGCGCAGGGAGATAAGCAGGGAGACAAGCAGGGAGGTAAAACGGATCGTGCGGCAAACGGAATCATCAGGTCCGATCTGCGCTGGGCCGATCAGCCGCCCTATGCCCGCGACCCGGATGGCAACCCCGTGGCGGCACCCGATATTGTGCGTTGCTGGCGGCTGTTTTCCGGCACAGCCGAAGCCAATTTCGTCTGGCAGCGCAAACTCGAAGGCAGTGTCTGGCAGAACTATTTCCTGCTTGGAACGCAATGGATCGGCAATGGTGGTGGTGCCCCGTTTGGTGTCGGGGAAATTCCGCGTTTTCTGACCAATACTGCACTCGAAAGCTTTATCCAGCATCAGGCCGATGGCACCTGCCTTGGCTGTCATGCCACGGCCTTCACCGATGCGGGGCAACCTTCCAATTTCACCTTCCTGCTTGATCCGGCGCGCTAACATATACCATTCGGTATGACGCCGGGCTGTGCCTGATGGCGCATGACAAAATGGTTCATATTTGCGGATGCATCGACTAGCATGTCGCCGACCAAAACGTCGTGAAATCAAAAAATCAAAAAGACGTGGCGGATACAGGGAGGAAACATGCTGCCGGTTCGTGCGGATTACGCGTCGGTGCGTTCGGATTTTGTCTGGGACGTACCCACCCATTTCAACATTGGTGTCGATGTTTGCGACAAGTGGGCAGACGATCCGGATCGTCTTGCACTGATGTATCGCAGGCGCGATGGTTCACGCCGCGATTACAGCTTTGCCCAGCTCAAACGTCTGTCGAACCGCTTCGCCAATGTCATGCGCCGTCACGGCATCCGGCGCGGGGATCGGGTCGGCATCCTGTTGCCGCAAAGCCCCGAAACCGCCGTTGCCCATATCGCGACCTATAAAATGGGTGGCATTGCCGTGCCGCTCTTTACCCTTTTCGGGGTCGAGGCCCTTGAATATCGCCTAGGCAACTGTGCCGCCAAGGCATTGGTGACGGATCGGGAAGGGGCGCGAAAAATCGCTGAAATCCGCGATCTGCTTCCGGCTCTGGAATATGTCTATGTCATTGATGGTGCGCCCGATGGCTGTTTTGATTTCAAGGCCCTTTCGGCCGAGGCCAGCGACGATTTCGAACCGGTCAAGACGCGCGCCGATGAACCGGCCCTGATCATTTATACATCCGGCACCACCGGCCAGCCAAAGGGCGCGCTGCATGCCCATGGCGTATTGCTGGGGCATTTGCCCGGTGTCGAAATGTCGCATGACTTTTTCCCGCAGGAGGACGACGTCATGTGGACCCCGGCCGACTGGGCATGGATCGGCGGGTTGCTTGATGTCCTGCTGCCCGCCTGGCATCACGGAAAGCCGGTCGTGGCCCACCGTTTTGAAAAATTCAGTGCCGAGGCCGCCTTTGGCCTGATTGCCGAATATGGCGTGCGCAATACCTTCCTGCCGCCAACCGCGCTCAAGATGATGCGTTCCGCCGGGGATGAGGTGGCGGCAAAATTCAAATACAATATCCGATCCATCGCAAGCGGTGGCGAAACATTGGGTGCGGAACTTCTTGATTGGGGGCGTCGCGTATTTGGCGTCACCATCAACGAGTTTTATGGCCAGACCGAATGCAACATGGTGGTCAGTTCCTGTCAGTCGATCATGGCTCCCAAACCCGGCGTCATGGGCCGCCCCGTGCCGGGGCATGATGTGGCGGTGATCGATATGGCGGGGAATGTGCTGCCTGTGGGGGAAATGGGCCGGATTGCGGTTCGGTCGCCCGATCCGGTGATGTTTCTGGAATATTGGCGCAACCCCGATGCCACCCGCGATAAATTCATCGGCGAATGGCTTCTGACCGGCGATATGGGCGAACTTGACGCGGATGGCTATATCCGCTTTGTCGGGCGCGATGATGATCTGATCAGTTCTGCGGGGTATCGCATCGGCCCCGGCGAGATCGAGGATTGCCTGATCGGC
>CBIHMD010000203.1:0-5607 GCA_966210655.1 uncultured Thalassospira sp. | reverse complement strand
ATTGTTGCGGCCTTTCTGGTGACCGGCACCATCACGGCCGTGCCGATGATGATCGGGGCTGGTTGTGCGGCAATCGTTGCCGTCATCCTGATTGAGATTGTCAAACGGCTGGGCCGGGTTGAACCGGGTGCGGCCATGGGGCTGGTTTTCACCACCCTGTTTGCCGCCGGTGTCCTGTTTCTGGAAATGACAGATACCAGTTCGGTGCATATCGATGTGCAGCACGCGCTTTTGGGGAATCTTGAAAGCCTGATCTGGTTTGATGCCGAGGGCTGGCAATCGTTGCTTGACCCGGTGGTACTGGCGACCCTGCCACCGCAATTGCCCCGTCTGGCGGTCGTTCTTGTGGGGATCGTGCTGTTCATTACGCTGTTCTGGAAAGAACTGAAAATATCGACCTTTGATGCCGCCTTTGCCCAGGCAATTGGCATTCGCACCCGTGTCCTTGGATTTGCACTTGTCGTGGTAACGGCAATTGCTGCGGTTGCGGCCTTTGATGCGGTCGGATCGATCATTGTGATTGCAATGTTTGTCTGCCCACCCGCCGCCGCCCGCCTGATGACCAATCAGCTTGGCCGGCAGATCGGCTGGAGCGTCGCCTTTGCCGTGATTTCGGCAGTTCTGGGTTATGTCTTTGCCGGATATGGCCCCGGCTGGTTCGGGTCGCCCTACGCGGTCAGTGCGGCGGGCATGATTGCCACGATTTCCGGTATCATCCTGTTGCTGGCCTGCCTGTTCGGGCCGCAACGCAAACGCACCGGCCAGCGCGCCGAAGCGTAAAGGAGGTCTGCGTACCAATGACAAAACTGACAGGATCAACACTTGATCTTAAACGGGCATCGCGCCGGTTGGCCAAAATTCGCCGCGCGATAGCCGCGGCCCGCAAACTGGGATAGGGCGCGAGACCGGATCAGTTTGACCTCGCCCCCGATCTGCCAAAACTGCATACTATGGGTATGGTGAAACTCGCATCCTGTCGCTATCTGCCGATTCTGATCATTTACTGCCTGCTATCGGACGTGGCGGGCGGCGGGGTTTTACCTGCAAAAGCGCAGGATGCAAGAACGCTTGCCGATATTGAACGCGATCTTAACCGTTATGAAAAGGTCGCCCTGCACAGTTTTGCCGACCGCGATGCCTTTCTGTCGATCATTGATCAGACGCTTGGCCTTGATAACATCAGGGGCGCGGATTTGCTGTTTGCCAAACTTCCGCAGTCACCTTTTACCGTATCGGGACGCCGCGGCAACAATCAGGCTGTGCCGTGCCAGATTTTCATTCCAGCCAAGATCGCGCCGGGCAGCGGCACCGAAATATTCGCCGACCTGATGCGCGGCTGGTTTGGCAACCGGCTTCGCTACGCCAGCAGTGCCGATCTGAATTATGGCTGGCTGATGCGCCACGAAGTGCGCCATTGCGATCCGTCACATTTTGGCGATGGCGGCGACAAGGAACGGGATAACGAAATAGAAGCCGATCTTTTCGCGCTGAACGTCATCAGTGATCCGGTTATTCGTCAGAAGCTGGCGCAGGATGCGTTGGCATTTCGCATGATCACCGCGACCCTGTTTGCCAGCAGCAGCCATATGACCGGCCTGTCACTGAAACGCGCATTGCATGACACACAATCAGGAAACGATCCGACGGCCACCGACGAAATCGCGGCCTTTCTTGCGGCGCGACAACAAGTGTTCGATCACGCCAAAGCCGTCACGACAGGTGCCCGTCCGACCAATCAGGATATCATTCGCGCCGTGATCGAACTGGCAGACACGCAACAAAGCAATCCGCTGGTTGCGGAAATTCTGATCGACCTTGATCAGGCCATCGCCCATTTTGCCCCCGAACTGCATGACCGGAACAAATCAGTCCAATAGCACATGAACAAAGATCAGGCTGTCTTGCGCCAGAACGTCATGGCGAGACACTGATCGCGATCAAGGCTGGCTTCCTTGCGCCACATCTGATGGATGGATTTATAGCTCGCCTGCTCCACCCCGGCCCAGCAATAGACCCGGGCTGCATCCCTGGGAACTTCGATGCGGCTGACCGCGTCGCGGATCGGGCTGGCATCAGATGATGGATGCAGATCCCGGCATACCCATTCAATCGCGATCCGGCTTTTGGTTGCCAGGTCAATGATATCGGCCGAGGTTTCCACCTCGATCACCGCATAGCCGCTGGCATGTTCAGGCAACTCTTCAAGATAACGGCCGATTGCCGGCAGGGCTGTTTCGTCGCCTGCAAACAGGAACCAATCGGCATCGGGCAATTCCCCGCCCAGCGGCCCGGTCATGCCGATCCGGTCACCCGGTTGCGCATTGAGCGCAAAGGCCGAACCGGGTCCATTATCACCATGCATGACAAAGTCGACTTCGATCCATCCTGCCGTGGCATCGATCCGTCGGATGGTATAAACCCGCGGCGCTACAGCATTTTCGCCTTCGGGCCAGATCACCATGCCATTGGGTGCCAATGTCGGCCATTGCGGGTCGACCACACCGCGCGGCGGGATCAGAAGGCGCATGTGAATGCCATCACCGTCGTAAAATTTCAGATCATCGCCCGCCAGCCGCAACCGGCGCATATGCGATGACAGATCTGTTACCCCGATCACGCGAAGTTCGCGGAAGTTTGGCAGTTTGCCGTTGCTTTCCCCTGCCCCCTTCCAGCGACAGTCAAGATCGGCTTCGGGCACGATGCTTTGCAGGATGGCGATAAGTGCTGCCTTCATCTGCGCAACACCGGCCTCGCTTTTTGACCCGACTTCGATATCAAGGTGCTTTTGACCCGGTCGCAAAATCAGATGCCCGACCGACAGGGAAATCGTCGCTCCGTTGACATCAGTCCTCACATCGCAATCGTGTTCGGCATAATAAGCCGCAACCGCATTTGCGGCATCGGCACTCGCGCTCAGAACGACACGGGTTTTGGCAATCAAGGAGCTATCGGATTTTACAGACATAAGATGGCTTTCGGTGGCGATGACGGGTGGCATGAAGTCGCGTTCCATTGATAATAAAACTGATAGGCATTCTCAATAAAATTATTGTCATTACAATCGCGGGCTCATGTTACATCATGGCTCGAACCGCACCGGTCAGATGATGCGTCAACGCATGAATGGCCGGAAGTCCCTGATCCACAAAGACGAAACAGCACGCCATGACCGATAAAATCCGCCGCCTGAAATCCTTTGAATTTGCCACTGCCGTTGCCTGGGCCACACAGGAAGGCTGGAATCCGGGTTTTTCGGATGCGGATGCGTTTTTCAATACCGATCCGCTCGGATTCTGGGGTGCGTTTGACAAGCAGGGACTGGCGGCAGTGATTTCAGCCGTGCATTACAATTCGGATTACGGATTTGTCGGCTTCTATATCTGCCGCCCTGATCGCCGCGGCGAAGGCCTTGGTTTCTGTCTTTGGGAAACCGTGCTGGGCGAAGCGGTTGCCAAAACCATCGGTCTTGATGGCGTTATCGATCAACAGGAAAACTATCGCAAATCCGGGTTTGAATTTGCCCATCGCAATTTGCGCTTTGGTGGTGTGGTAACGGCATCGCGCCCGCAAACCGATGATCTTTTCGAACTTCTGATCAATGATATCGCGATCATTGACGCGTTTGAACAGACCTGCAACCTGTTCCCCGAAAGCCGGATAGAGTTTCTGCGCGGCTGGATTTCGGCGGAAAAACATACCGCATTGGCCCTTCGCGGGCCCATGGGTTTACGCGGCTATGGCGTGATCCGTCCCTGTCGCACCGGGCACAAGGTCGGGCCGCTTTTTGCCGACAATATTGACGATGCCCGCACCCTGTTCCATGCCCTGCTTACCACCCGCAAGGAACACGACCAGCCAGTCTATCTTGATATTCCCGATGGCAATGACGCTGCACGTGCATTGGTTGAAGAACATGGCATGCAGGCGGAATTTGAAACCGCGCGCATGTATCGCGGCAAAGCCCCCGAACTGAACCTTGAAATGACGTTTGGCATTACATCGTTTGAATTGGGCTGACGCTAGCGCCGCCCGAACATCTTTTCGATATCATGCAGCTTAAGCTCGACATATGTCGGGCGGCCATGGTTGCATTGGCCTGAATGCGGGGTGGCTTCCATCTGTCGCAAAAGCGCATTCATTTCATCGGCATTAAGCTTCCGCCCGGATCGCACCGAACCATGGCAGGCCATGGTCGCGCAGACATACATCAGCCGGTCTTTAAGGGCCATGCCCTGCCCCAGTTCGACGATCTCGTCAGCCAGATCGCGCACCAGCCCGGCCACATCAACCTTGCCCAGCATCGCGGGCACTTCGCGCACCACCAGCGCACCGGGGCCAAACGGTTCGATCACCAAGCCCAGTTCGGCAAATTCTTCGGCACGGTCCGCCACCCGTTCGGCGGATGCCTCATCGAGTTCAACCACCTCGGGCAACAGCAACCCCTGCCGTTTAACCCCATTTTCCGCCAGATCTGCCTTCATACGTTCATAGACAATGCGTTCATGTGCGGCATGCTGATCGACAATCACCAATCCATCACGGGTCTGGGCGATGATATAGTTCGCATGCACCTGCCCGCGCGCAGCGCCCAGCGGATGATCAACAAATTTGGCCACGTCAGTGTCATCAATCCGTCCCGATGGGGCGGCACTGGCATACCCGCCACCATATCCCCCGGCCAGCGCACTGGCGGCAGCCGCGGCAAAACCACCATTATCACCGCCGGTCTCTCCACCGGCAAAATCACGCCCGCGATCAAACAAGCCACCAAACGAGGTTGCCGGTGCCTGTGCCGCGTAATCGCGCTGTATGGCTGCCGAAGCTGGATGGCTGGGTTGATAGGACCCGAAATTATATCCGCCGGACGCCGAACGTGACCCGCCATAGGGCAAGGATGGCCCTTCGCCCTCGCGCCGAGCAGCACCAAGCGCCATATCGGCCACCGTGGTCGATGCCCGATGCCCTGCCCCGGCCAAGGCATGTTTCAAGGCGCCAACGATCAAACCGCGCACCATGCCCGGATCACGGAACCGGACCTCGGTCT
This sequence comes from uncultured Thalassospira sp., assembly GCA_966210655.1. GTDB lineage: Bacteria > Pseudomonadota > Alphaproteobacteria > Rhodospirillales > Thalassospiraceae > Thalassospira. The sequence continues at coordinate 563 of CBIHMD010000203.1, read as the reverse complement.
TGCCCGGATGGACGTTGACGTCAACATCGCGCGGCGAAAGTTCAAAAAACAACGCCAACAACGGATGACGATCCCGCGCCAGAAAATCCTGATAAGCCCCGCGCACCGCACCCTGCAACAGCCGGTCCTTGACCGGGCGGCCATTGACGAACAGGAACTGCATCTGCGCATTGCCACGGTTCAATGTCGGCACCCCGGCATAACCGGTCAGGCGAATGCCTTCGCGTTCGGCTTCGATCTGAAGGGCGTTATCCTGAAATTCGCGGCCCATCACTGCACCCAGCCTTTTCAGGCGGGCATCGAAAAGATCACCTTCGCAGGCCGGGTAATTCAAAATCTGCTTGTTGCCATCCCCCGACAGGGTAAAGCCGACATCGGGCCGCGCCATCGCCAGCCGATCCATGATTTCACGGGCATACATCTGTTCGGTGCGTGCGGTTTTAAGAAACTTCAGACGTGCAGGCGTGGCATAGAAAAGATCACGCACCTCGACCCGCGTCCCAAACGGATGGGCAGCGGGTTCCGGTTCGCTTTTGGCCCCGCCTTCAATCGACAGCGTCCAA
>CBIHMD010000202.1:0-5618 GCA_966210655.1 uncultured Thalassospira sp. | reverse complement strand
CGCATTTCACGCGGGAATTTGCGAATAACCGCAACCACATACACGGCTGCCATCAACGCAACGGCCATCAAAAGCCCCGGTATGACCCCCGCCAGGAAAAGTTTGACGACGGAAACACCAGTCAGGCTGGCAAAAATCACAAACGGAATACTGGGCGGAAAGACCGGTCCGATGGTCGAAGATGCAGCGGTGATCGCGGCGGAAAACCGTTCGTCATATCCGCGATCGCGCATTGCCTTGAATTCAACCTGGCCAAGGCCAGCGGCATCGGCAACAGCAGCACCCGACATGCCGGAGAAAATCAGACTGGCGACGACATTGACCTGTCCAAGACCGCCACGAATATGCCCGACCAGAGCCGATGCAAACCGGAAAATGCGTTCTGTCACACCACCTGTATTCATCAGGTTGCCAGCCAGAATGAAAAACGGGATCGCAAGAAGGGTAAAGGATGTGGTTGCCGAATACATGCGCTGCGGCAACATCGTCAGAATTGCGGTTTCGCCAAGCGCCACATAGGTGCCGATCGCGGTGACAGCCAGTGCGACGGCAATTGGCACGCCAAAAACGATCAACCCTACAAGTGCAAGAAGCACAATGAGTGCGAGCATGATCTTAGACTTTCAGAAAAGACAGGGTGCGAGAGGAGGGGGTACGAAACACCCCCTCCGAAGAAAGCTTATCGGGAAAACGCCGATCAGATTTCTGGTTTAGTTTTCAAGAAAACCAAGGAATGTTTTCATGTTTTCCTCGCCGGAATATTCGCTTACACGCTCATATGCCGGCCCCATCTTTGCCTTGAACTTGGCAAGATCTGGTTCTGTCACCTGAACGCCGCTTTCCTTGATTGCAGCAAGTTCTTTTTCTTCCTGCTCCTGAACAAGTTTGCGCATCAGGTTACCCGCAGCGACGCTTTCTTCACGAACAATCGTTTGTTCCTCGCCCGAAAGCGCATCCCATTTTGCCTTGTTCATGACATGCACCATGGAATTGTAGACGTGGCGTGTAAGTGCCAGATGGTCCTGCAATTCATAAAGCTTGTTGTGATAAATCACGCCAATCGGGTTTTCCTGTCCGTCGACAACACCGGCGGTAAGGGCGCCGGGCAATTCAGGGAAGGCGATTTGCGTGGTTTGCGCCCCGGTGGCTTCAAGGGCCGCGACGATTTGCAGTTCTGGCGGGGTGCGCAGCTTCAGGCCAGCAAGGTCATCTGGTGAATTGATCGGCCTGACCGAGTTGGTCACATTGCGGAAGCCATATTCCCAGTTCGACAGCATGACCAGACCCTGCTTTTCAAGCTTGGGGGCCGCCCATTCCATGAACGGTCCGTCAAGAACCCGATGTGCTTCGTCATAGCTGCTAAAGGCAAACGGCGTCATAACCGTACCAAATGCCTTTTCATATTTATCGAGTGCTCCCTGCGTCGGGAGGTTCATGTCGATGATGCCCAGAACGGTCTGTTCAAGCTGTTCGGGCGGTGCGCCCAGTTCGTTTGCGGGATACAGTTCAACGACGATTTCGCCGTTGGTGCGTTTTTCAACGTTTTCCTTGAACTGCTTGGCGGCAATATGCCCCGGGTGCGTTTCGGCCGCGAAATGCGACAGGCGTAAAACGATTTCAGCCTGCGCGGACTGGATTGACGAGATTGCTGAAACGGAAAGCAGCGTTGCCAGAACAGACAAGGCAGCCTTGGTCATTCTTTGGTTTTTCAAGATGTTTCCTCCGGTGAATATAAATGCGCTTCACACGCTTTTTCTTGTTGGGGGATGGCATTCCAAATGATCCCCAAAGAGGCTTCAGGAAGGCCTCAGGAATCTTTGGGGAAGGCGGCTTCGACGCCTGAAAGTTTTTCGTATGCCTTGATCACGGCCGTGCAGCCTTCCTGACCAAAGCCCCTGATGGAAGCGAGCGAATAGGTCTGATGGACCGAACTCGCCATAAAGCCCGGTAGCCCCGCTTTTTCGAGCCAGCGGACATAATAGCCGACATCTTTTTCCGCCCATTCAAGGGCCATGTATGGGGTGAAATCGCGCTCAAGGGTTTTGCGGCCATACAGATCCATCATGCCGCTTTTGCCGCCAGCGGCTGAAATGATGTCGATGACCTTGGTCATATCCAGACCTTCTTTCGCCGCCAGGGCAAAGCCCTCGCAGAACGAGGCCACATTGGCAAAGGCGATGAAGTTGTGGATCAGCTTCAAACGAATGGCATGGCCGCTTGGTCCGACATGGAAAATATTTTCGGCATAGGTATCAAACAGTGGACGAAGATCTTCCAGAAGTTCCGTGTCCCCGCCATAAAGGACATTCACGCATCCCTGTTCGGCATGGATTGGCGTGCGGGTCATCGGCGCTTCGCAATAGCGCACGCCGATTTTTGCGCAGGTGGCACTCATCAGATCAACGTGATCCGGGCTGGTCGTTGTGTGATCCAGCAGGATTTGCCCCGGTTTCATGTCCTGAAGGCAACCGGTATCACCATCAATGGTCAGCTTCTGAACATCTTCTGCCTTGCCGATGCAAAAAGCCAGAACGTCACAATCACGCGCCATGTCTCGTACGGATTTGGCAACAATCGCACCCCGGCTTTCGGCGAGCTTGACCTTTTCCCGATCCAGATCAAGCACGTGCACTTTCACGCCCTTAAGCAGCATGTTCTTGACCAGACCACTGCCCATTCCACCCAGGCCGACAAAGCCGACGGTTTTTTCAAAAGCCACGTTTTCCTCCGTTTTCCGATGTTTGCCGCTGCATTTTCGGTGCATGGCCATTCTTCATTGAAATCGGACATAACATGTCTTCTTGTTGTCTGACAACCTGTTTTTATGTTGACAAAATAAATCTTGTCCATGCATAAGGTCCGCACCATAAGGATCAGTCACGGCTGATCGATCCTCACCAGAAAAGGGCATTTTCGGTGGACTCTTTTACGCGACTAAGTAGACGTCCAAGCTTGACCGATGACATCTCGCAGAAGCTTTCCCGCATGATTCTTGACGGTAAGGTTGTCGCTGGCGAACAATTGCCGACCGAGCAAAGCCTTGCGGAGAGTTTTGGTGTTGCGCGTACCGTGGTCCGCGAAGCCATTTCACGTCTCAAGCATGACGGTCTGGTTGACTCACGACAGGGCGTTGGTGCTTTCGTCGCAGAGCCAAGTGCACGCAGCGCATTTCGCATCAGCCCGGCCTGTTTCGAAAAACGCCAGAAATTGCTTGAAATCCTTCAGTTGCGTACCGGTATTACGTCAGAGGCGGCTGGTCTTGCCGCCGCTCACCGGATGGATGCAGACCTGCAGTTCATGGATACGGCGTATGACAACATGGAACGCTCGCTGTCGGGGGGGGATGCCGCAGCAGAAAAGCATGTACTGGCGGAGCGCAGCTTCTATCAGCGGATCGCAGAGGCATCCGGCAACCAGTATATTCTGGAATTCCTTTCGATGCTCGACACCCGGATCGATATGGAATTGCGGTCTGTTGCCATGAAGAACGCGCGTGTCACGGAATGGAGTGCGGAAGTTCTGGCCGAACACAAGGCCGTGCTTGAAGCCATTCGCGCGCAGGATGAAACCGCAGCCTCGCAGGCTGTGCGGTATCACTATTCCCTTGCGGCACAACGTCTGGCGGATCGCGCAGACCTGGCAGATACATAAAATCAGGGGCGCCAAGCCTCTGTAAAAATTTACATCAATAACAGTCTAGTGGAGGCACCGATGCAATGCACGGGAGGTCAACTGATCACTAATGTCTTGGTTCAACAAGGCGTGGATCGAATTTTTGGTGTACCGGGCGAAAGTTTTCTCGCTGTTCTTGATGCTCTGGTTGATACCCCGCAGATCGAATTTGTCGCAACCAAGCATGAAGGCGCGGCATCCTTTATGGCGGATGCGGATGGCAAACTGACCGGGCGTCCGGGCATTGTTCTGGTTACTCGCGGCCCCGGCGCGTCAAATGCTTATGCTGGTGTACATGTCGCCTATCAGGATTCAACACCGCTCATCATGCTGGTCGGTCTGATCGGGCGGGATGACGAAGAACGTGAAGCTTTCCAGGAGTTTGATCTCAAGGCGATCTTCGGAACCCAGACGAAATGGACAGCGACAATCAATAATGCTGCTCGGATTCCCGAATTGCTGACCCGTGCCTTTCAGGTGGCAATGTCGGGGCGTCCCGGTCCGGTTGTTCTTGGCTTGCCCGAAGACATGCTGCGGGATGTGGTTGAAGCGGGCCCGCTTCCGGCAAAAGTAACCCCGGTTCAGGGTGCTCCTTCGGACGAGCAGATTGGCGAAATCGCCAAAATCCTCTCTGAGGCAAAATCACCTTTGGTAATAGCCGGTGGTGAAACCTGGGATGAACAGGCCTGTGCCGATCTCGCTGATTTTGCGGCGACATGGAACCTGCCGGTTACATGCAGTTTCCGTAGTCAGGATCGAATGTCGGCGTTGCATTCCTCTTACGTCGGAGATGCCGGTTTGGGTATTAACCCAGCGCTTGCCAAGAGGATTCGCGATGCCGATGTCTTGCTGGTTCTGGGCGCACGCCTTGGGGATTGTACGACATCGGGTTACACATTGCTTGATGTCCCGGTCGCCAGACAGAAAATCCTTCATATCCATCCGGATGCAAATGAAATCGGGCGTGTTTATGCTCCGGAGCTTGGCGTCTGCAGCGGCATGAAACAGGCTCTTTCTGCACTGGTGAAACGCAATGCCCCAATCGCCAAAACGGCCTGGGCCGACTGGACAAAGGCCGCGCGTGACGATTACCTGATCTGGTCGAGGCCAAACCCGACATCGCATGGCCTAGTCAATCTGGCATCAGTCATTCAGCATCTGAACGAGAATCTGCCCGAAGATGCAATTCTGACCAATGGTGCAGGCAACTATACCGTTTGGGTGCATCGTTTCTATCAGCATCGCCGTTTCAGAACCCAGGTTGCCCCGACATCCGGTACAATGGGTTATGGTCTGCCTGCTGCCATTGCGGCCAGCCTGCGTCATCCCGACCGGCTCAGCATCTGTTTTGCTGGCGATGGCTGTTTCCAGATGACGCTTCAGGAGCTGGCAACCGCCCAGCAATTCGGTGCGCGCGTGATCGTTATTCTGGTTAACAACGGCATGTATGGTACCATCCGCATGCATCAGGAAAAAAGCTATCCGGGCCGGGTCAGTGGGACAGATATCGTCAATCCGGACTTTGGCAAACTGGCCGAGGCCTATGGCATTGCAACCGCCAGGGTCGAGAAAACAGAACAGTTTGCAACCGCCTTTGACGCGGTGGCAGCATCGGGCAAGTCGGCTGTGATTGAAGTGATCACCGACCCCGAAGACCTTACCCCGAGGTTCTCCTTGTCCGAACTTCGAGCAAGCGCGCAGTAAATCAACATTCGCGGGTTCTTCCCATAGAAAAATTCATCGGATGATTTGAGAAAAACAGGAGGCACCAATGTCCTATAACCTGACAGGGAAACATCTGATCGCGGGCGACTGGGTTGCAGGAGCCGCAACCTTCCAGTCCGAACCGGCCCACGGCCCGGCCAATACTTTCCCGGTTGGCACCCCGGCCATGGTTGATCAGGCCGCCAAGGCCGCCGAAGAAGCATTCTGGTCCTATGGCTATT
>CBIHMD010000201.1:0-5618 GCA_966210655.1 uncultured Thalassospira sp. | reverse complement strand
TATATAAAGACCGCGCCCGGAAAACGGCAACCCCATTCACGTGCACAGGTTCAGGAACAACTCGGTATGACTGTCAATCGGCGTATTTCCGTCGCCCCGATGATGGATTGGACAGATCGGCATGATCGCTATTTCTTGCGGCAGATCAGTCGGCATGCGCTGCTTTATACCGAAATGGTCACGACGGGTGCGATCATCCATGGCGGAGCGGACCGGCATTTGCGTTATGACGCGGTCGAGCATCCCGTTGCCCTGCAACTTGGCGGCAGCAACCCCGATGATCTGGCGCGTGCCTGCGAGATTGCCAATGATTATGCCTATGACGAGATCAACCTGAATTGCGGGTGCCCGTCGGATCGCGTGCAGAATGGGGCATTTGGTGCCTGTTTGATGGCGACCCCCGATGTGGTGGCAAATTGCGTCAAGGCAATGATTGGCGCCAGTGACGCGCCGGTAACGGTCAAAAACCGTATCGGGATCGACGATCAGGAAGATTACCCGTCACTGAAACATTTTGTGGAAACCGTGGCCGATGCCGGGTGCAAGACATTCATCGTGCATGCCCGCAAGGCGTGGCTGAACGGGCTCAGCCCCAAGGAAAACCGTGAAGTTCCACCACTAAAATATGAATTGGTTTACCAGTTGAAACAGGAATTGCCGGAACTTGAAATCCTGATCAATGGTGGCATCAAGACACTGGACGAAACCGAAGAACACCTTAAACAGGTTGATGGCGTGATGATCGGGCGGGAAGCCTATCAGAACCCCTATGTGCTTTCGGATGTGGATCGTCGTTTTTATGGCGATGACACGCAGCCCTTAAGCCGTCATCAGGTGGCAGAAGCCATGCTGCCCTATATCGATGAGCATCTGAAATCTGACAATGGGACGCTTGGCCATGTGACACGTCACATGCTGGGACTGTTTCAACAGATGCGCGGTGCCAAACAATGGCGCCGGTATCTAAGCGAGAATGCCCATCGCAAAGGTGCCGGGGTTGATACCGTGCGCGAGGCGCTGGCGCTGGTGTCCGAAGAAGATGCCGAGGCCCTGTCTGCATGAGCGCAGATGAACCATCCGGCGATAACGCCGAAATAGCCGATGGCATTACCTGGCGCGACGGGAACGACCCCTATTCCCCGCAATTTGGCGATATCTATTATAATCCGAAGAACGGATTGGCCGAGACACAATATGTGTTTGTTGAAGGCAATAACCTGCCCGATGCGTGGCAGGGACGCGAGAATTTTACGATTGGTGAAACCGGATTTGGCACCGGGTTAAATTTTCTTGCCGCGTGGGATTGCTGGCAAAAAGACCCGGCACGGTCCAAACGGCTTCATTTTGTATCGGTCGAGAAGTTCCCACTGACGCGTGATGCCATGGCACGCGCGCATCAGAACTGGCCGGAATTGGCCGATCTTTCGCACCAACTGGTGACGCAATGGCCGACTGGCACGATGTTGCCCGGTGTCCATCGTTTTGATATCGGTGATGGTTCGGTCACACTTACGATCCTGATCGGTGATGCGATTGACTGTTACCGTGATTATCACGGAACAATCGATTGCTGGTTCCTTGACGGTTTTGCCCCATCGCGCAATCCCGATATGTGGTGTCCGGATCTTTTTTGCGCCCTTGCCGGGGCATCAAGCCGTAATGGTGCGTCCTTGGCGACATTCAGTGCTGCGCGCATCGTGCGCGACGGGCTGGAACAGGCCGGGTTCGATATCCGCAAGCGCAGGGGATATGCCTATAAACGCGATATGATCACCGCCCTCCTTACCCCTAAAGGCACCGATGACAGTGCAGATCGCGGCAAAGGAATGGACGAAAACCCTTGGTTTGTGTTGCCAAAAGTGGCGGATAACAAACGAGTTGCGATCATTGGCGGCGGCATGGCCGGGGCTGCCTGTGCACGGGCGCTTCAAAATCGCGGTTGCGCCGTTACACTTTTTGAAAAATCCGAACGCCTGGCGAATGCGGCATCAGGCAATCCCATCGGGATGCTTGAACCCTATTTCACCGCTGATAACGCCATAACAGGCCGTTTTTACGAAGCGGGTTTCCGATACAGCCAACGACTGGTGCGTAGCCTGTCCGAGGCGGGGAAGATCGAAGCCGATTTTTGCGGCGTACTGGATTTGATTTCCAGCCCGCGCGACGAAGGGCGTCAGGCTGGCATGATGCAGCGCCTGCCGGACAGTCCCGATCTGGTTCATGTTCTGGACCGTGACGCTGCGAGTACCGCCTTTGGGTTGCCGCTGCCCCATGGCGGCTTGTTTTATCCCGGTGCTGGCTGGGTCAATCCACCATCGCTGGTAACCTGTCTTGCCAGTGGGATCGAGTGCCACACCAACACCCCGATTGCGGCAATTTCCGAAGATGGCACAGACAAGGTCCTGCATTCGGTTGAGGGGCAAGAATTTGGCCCCTTTGATGCCGTGATCATTGCCGGTGCGACAGAAACAACGGGACTTGATCAAACCGCATGGCTTTCAGACTATCTGCGCCCGGTACGCGGACAGATCAGTTACTTTGACGACAGCACATTGCGTGAATGCTACGGCGATGCCAAAATTCGCTGCGTGCTCAGTCACAAAGGCTACCTGACCCCGGCGCGTGCGGGCATCCACGTTTTTGGTGCGACGTTTGATCGCGATGATGATCAGACGGACTTGCGCGAAACAGATCATGCCTATAACCGCCAACAGTTGGGCAGAGTCCTGCCCGAGCTTGCCGACAGGCTGGAACAGACAAAGCTTGACGGTCGGGCGGCACTGCGGACCACAACCCCCGATCATCTGCCGATGATCGGCCCGGCACCGGATTACATCGCCTATCTGAACGCCTATCACAATATAGACAAAGGGAAAAAGGCCGCGCGATATATCGATGCGCCTTACTACAAAGACGTGTATATCTGTACTGGATTTGGCGCGCGCGGGCTGATTGCAGCACCACTTGCCGCCGAAATACTAGCCAGCGAGATTTGTGATATGCCCCTGCCGCTTGAAAAGTCGCTGATGGATGCGGTGCATCCGGCACGGTTCATCGTGCGTGGTCTTAAACGGCGGCAGATCAGGGCATGAGCAGCAAGCCCATCCTTCCATCATTTGACAATCCCCGCATGAAAACCGCAACGATCCTTGCCCTGATTTTCGTGGGACTTTTCCTGATACAGGGGGTGTTCCTGCCTTATTGGCCGGTATGGTTGAAAAGTCAGGGGTTATCGGCGGGCGAGATTGGCATTTTACTGTCCCTGCCCAACTGGGTCCGGGTTTTTGCCGACCCGTTGATTGCGCAACGCGCGGATCGCACCGGCAATCGTAAAACGCCGATGCTTTGGCTGGCCGGGATTTACGTCATTACGGTTCTTGCCTTTCCGGTATCAAGCAATTTCTGGTGGCTGGCCGGATTATCCGTGATCATCGGCTTTACCTTTGCACCTTTATTGCCGCTGGGCACGACAATTACGGTCCATGAATGCAAGGCCAAGGAACTTGATTACGGGCGGGTGCGACTTTGGGGGTCGCTTGCCTTTATCGCGGCATCCTATGGCGCGGGATGGGTTCTGGATGGTACATCGACGGCCTGGATTGTCTGGATGCTGTTTGCCGCCGGGATCGTGAATTTTGCCATCGTCACACGTATGCCCGATCCGCAAACCGACCGCCCGTTACGGTCCGGTTCGTCGATCATTTATCTGCTGCGTAAACCCGTCTTCCTGATTTATCTCGGCTGTATCGGCTTTGCACAAGGATCACACGGGACTTATTACAGCTTTGCCTCTGTCCACTGGGAAAATGTTGGCTATCCCCATGATGTGATCGGTGCGTTCTGGTCCATCGGGGTGATAGCCGAAATTGCGCTATTTGCCTTTGCCGGGAAATATGTGCGCGGACGGCATCCGGGGATTTTGTTTGCCATCGGAGCGGCATCCGGTGTTTTGCGCTGGACTGTTTTAGGCATGACCGACAATTTCTGGCTGATTGTTCTGGTGCAACCCTTGCACGCCATGACTTTTGGCATTACCCATCTGGCGGCTGTCAGCTTTATTGCACGCGCCGTACCGACCCAGTTGGCGACGTCGGCCCAAAGCCTGATGGCGACATTATCCATGGGGGTTTTCCTTGGCAGTGCGATTTGGGCGTCCGGACCGCTTTATGAGCATTTCGGGTCGCATGCCTATTACGCCATGAGCGGACTTTCGATTGTTGCGTTCTTCTTTGCGCTTTGGCTGATCAAGCGTTGGCGCGGCGAAGACAACACGTTTTGTGACTGACCGGGATATTCCGGGGGGAAATTTGATGACTGATCTTCCGCTTTCACGGAAATGGCGCCGTTTGAAACTGGGCCTTAAGACGCTTTTGACTGCGTCGCCAGCCGGTTATTTCATTCCCTATCGCTATGCCGCCGAAACAGCCAACGCCGTTGGCAAACCGCATTACCCGGCGATTGAAGCGATGATGGATCAGGCCGCGCCAACCATGAAGGCGTGGCTGACAAAGGCCGGGAAATATCAGGATGCTTTTGCCAGTTTCGGCAATGCCACCCCGCCCGATCCGCGCTGGCAGCAAAGCTGGTTCCCACGGCTGGACGGGATGATGGCTTATGTGCTGACGCGTGAATTTCGCCCTGAGCGCATCGTTGAAATCGGATCTGGTCATTCGACGCGGTTTTATTATCGCGCCATTCTTGATGGTGACCTAGAAACCGTATTTCACGCGATTGATCCGGCACCACGCGCCGATATTGCGGCCCTGCCGATTACGGTCGAACGGACCATCGTGCAAAAAGCCGATCCGGCAATTTTTGAAACCCTGTCGGGTGCCGATATCCTGTCAATTGATTCAAGCCATATCCTGATGCCCGGCACGGATGTTGATCTGCTGTTTTCAACCGTCATACCAGCATTGCCCAGTGGTGCGATCATTCATATCCATGACATCACCCTGCCCGATGATTATCCGGTGATCTGGCAATGGCGCGGATATAATGAACAGCAGGGCGTTGCGGCCTTGCTTGCCGGGAACGGGTTTGAAATTCTGTGGTCGAGTGCCTATGCCATGACACGCCTGAATGACCTTGTCGCCAATTCCATCGCCAATGGCATTCATCTGCCTAACGGGGCGCATGAAACCAGCTTGTGGTTGCGTAAAAAGTAATTCAAACCGTATCTACGGAAATGACGGGGCAAAAGCCCCGCAAGCCTGCCGGGAAATCGTCCTTCCACACAGTCCGAGATTAATCAGGATTTATTTGATGTCGCGAAGTTCCACAAGTGCCACACCCGGCCTTGGCCGGGGACTGACTTTTGTCATGGCGATTGCCGCCGGTCTTGCCGTTGCCAATATTTACTAAAATCAGCCGATGCTTGGCATCATCATGGCCGAGTTCAATCAAAGCGGCACAGCGGCCCTTATCCCGACGGCAACACAGTTGGGATATGCAATTGGCCTGTTTTTACTGGTGCCGCTTGGCGACCTGTTTGACCGACGCAAACTGATTGTTCTGCAATTCTTGTTGCTGGCTCTGGTCCTTGTGATCGAAGGATCGGCACCGACAGATTATGTTCTGTTTATCTCGTCAATATTGCTCGGTGCCTGTTCGACGGT
>CBIHMD010000200.1:0-5624 GCA_966210655.1 uncultured Thalassospira sp. | reverse complement strand
GTAATTGCGATGAGGAATGGTGCGGGATCGAGGTTGCTGGCGACGAAATCAATCTTGGTGATGAGTTGGTCCGGCTCGGGATTGGTCCACTGCGTCTTGAAAATGTTGAGAGTGGCCTGGCCGCCGGTCTGTGGCGAAGTCCCGGACCACGCCACGATGGAATCGCGGCTCTTCGGGTTCGGCTGCCACGCAACCCAGTCGTAAACATGATCGGCGTAATTGATGGTGAACTCGTGAGTTTTGCCGGTCGCCAGGTGCATGACAAAGGTTGCGACCGGCGTGCCGTCCGGAGCGCTCCAGCCGGTGCTGTGGAGAAAATGCACGCGGGCGGCTTTTTGTTCGACCTTAATATCTTTCGCGCTCAGAGGGAAACGGGGATGGCTGAGTTTGCGGCTGCCGAGCTGGATCAAGCCGCGGACATCAAATTCAGTTCCGGCGATCTTTTGAATCCCGCGCGGCAAATTGGAAAGATCATTTGCGATCGGCTCATTCGGGCCGGTGGATCTCGACTGTGCGATCCCGCCTGCGCGCCTGCCTTTGGTGTTGGCGGCCCTGTTTGGTTCTCCGAATGGTTTGCGGGCAGGGGCGGCGCAAGGGAGCGGTGCGGTTGATCATGGAGCAGCTTCTTCTTCGGGGGCTTCGATGTCGCCTGCTATGTCGGCTGCCACGTCCTCTACTATGTCACCTGCGGCATCATCTCGGTCTGCGCCATCTTCGTCATTCGGGCCTGAAGGCTCTTTGCGGGAAGTGCCTGCTGGTGGGCAATCCCCTATAACGGCACGACCGGATCGATCCGGCCCGGTTCTTTCACCGGCACGGTCGGCGATTGCTGGTGACGGCGCATCAGCATCGGAAAGCACACCGGGGCAGGTGGCCGAGCAGGCCGTTGGGCGCGATTTCGGTGGGGCTGGCCTGGTTGGCGAAGGTGCTGCGGACGCGATTGATCCGGCGAATTCCCTGATCGGATATATCGGCAATCTGGGTGATCTGATTGCCCGGTTACAGCCACGTGGTTTTGCCGAAACGATCCTGATTGCGGCGGTCTGGCTGCATTACCGCGACGGACGCAGTTTTGTGACGCGCGATGATATCCGGCGGTTGCTGCGGCGGCAGGAACACCTGCGCATGCCAAAGAATTTCGGCCGTGATTTTCATAGCGCAATCACGCGAGGCTATATCGAACCGGTTGACGGGGATGGGGGATTTGCCGCCACCGGAACCGGATATCAGTGGTTTCGTGATGCTTGTATTAAATGATACAAAAAGTCGATAAAGTGGTTGACGTGATGTATCTATAATGTATCATTCTTGACGTGGGACAAGAAAACAGGCGGGGACAAAATGCGGGAATGGGAAGTACGGACAAGCTGCAGGGTCTGGCGTGGTCGATATGTGATCCGTGGGGGCGTTGATCGCATCGCCAATGATATCGTCACCCTGCAGCAAAGCCGCTTTCCGGGGATTGAAACCGGCAAGGTTTCTCTTCGGGTTGTGACGATGGCGGTGATGGCGGTTCTGGCCGAGGAATGCTGCGAAGACGGCGTGACGGCAGCCGAACTTTCCTTTTTGCTGACCACGTGCCTTGGCCGTCCGATTTCACCGGCCCGGATCGAACGCGAAATGGAAACGCTTTCGGGGCTGGTCTGGTCAGGGCCGTGGGGTGCGGAAACGCTTTATGTTCTTGAAAAGCGCGGCCTTCGCTTTTTCGAAAGCGCGCGCATGATGGCGATGAACGACACCGACGCCCAAGGCAAGGATTTGACAGAATATACAGGCGCGGAGGAAGGCGGGGTTTTGCCGAAGATCGATCCGTCGATCACGGTAAGCCCCGCCCCACACGCCCGGTACCGGGTGGTGGGATAGCCCGCCTTTATCCGGTTCGTGATCAACACCCGCCTAACGGCTTTGCCCGGGCGGGTGTTTTGCTGTTTGTGGTGTCTGTTTTGATGCCGGACTAAAGCAACTGCATCTGCCCGTGGCATTGGGGCGATCAAAGCCGCTGCAATCAGGGTTGACCTGACAGCATAAGGTACGTAATGATTTAAAGATGGAAAACATTGTTACACATCAGAACGCCTATTTTACGTCGTGCACATAGCGCGGCGCCTGTTGATGTGTTTGTAAATTAAACCAAAACCGGCTGCCCCAGGGCGGCCTTTGTTTTTTCCATAAACCGGTTTGCCCGAGGTGGCCCCACCAACAAGGAAACCGGAAAATGACCCATATCTCCCTTGCTGATCGCATGCCGACACTTGATTTCACGCCCAATGCCCTGAAAGACGGGATCGGGGTGGTGCCGCTTATTCTGATGGCGGGTTTTGCCGATACCATTGCGGCGGCGGGCGAGCTGGTCGCAAGTGGTGCTGTCATGATCGAGAACAGACAGATTGTGGATCCTGATCATCATATCCTTAGTTACGCGTTTGACGATGGCGAAGTCTTGCGCCTTACCGTTGGCGGTCAAAGGACGATGCTGATCCGTCGTGCGGATTGATCGGGGCGGAATGATCGGGGCGGATTGATCGGGTTGGTGTGCGCCGGTGGTGCGAGCAGGGCTTGGGGGGCGAAGGAGGGCGATGTTGCTGGTGATCTTAGAACAGCGACATTTGCCCGTTCGCGTTCGGGCGGACAAAGCCGCTGCAATCAAGGTTCAGCGACCGGCCGGTCATGCCGTGTTTTTTGCGTGCGGCATCAAACCGCCTGGCGATCAGGTCGGCAATCGGGCCGGTGCCGCGCATGCGGGTGCCAAATTCGGATTGATACCGTTCACCGTCGCGCATCTGACGGATCAGCGACATGACCTTTGCCTTGCGGTCGGGATAATTGGCTTCGAGCCATTCTTCGAACAGATCGGCAATTTCAAGCGGCAGGCGGATGACGATGTGCGAGACGGACGTGGCCCCGGCGTCATGAATGGCGGCGACCAGATTTTCGATTTCCATGTCATTGAGGCCGGGAATGATCGGCGCGCACAGGGCCGTGACGGGAATACCGGCATCGGCAAGTTTGCGAATGGCATCAAGCCGACGGTGCGGGGCCGAGGCACGCGGTTCAAGAAGGTTGGATAATCTGTGATCAAGGCTTGTGACCGATACCGCGACCGATGCACGGTTTCTGGCGGCCATTGGTGCGATCAGATCAATGTCACGGGTGACAAGTGCGCCTTTGGTGATGAGTGAAAACGGATGCTGGCAATCGCCAAGTACCTTGATGATTGATCGGGTCAGTTGCTTTTCACGTTCAACCGGCTGATAGGGATCGGTGCTGGTGCCGATCACGATGGGGGCGGGCATATAGCTTTTGACGGCGAGCTGTTTGCGCAACAGCGCCGGGGCGTCGGGTTTCCAGAACAGCTTTGTTTCAAAATCCAACCCCGGCGACAGGCCGAGATAAGCGTGGGTTGGTCTGGCAAAGCAATAGATGCAGCCATGTTCACAACCGCGATAAGGATTGATCGAACGATCAAACGGCACGTCCGGGCTTTGGTTCCTGGTGATCACGCTGCGCGCGCCATCAATGCCAAGGGTGGTGCGGATGCGCGGTGCGTCCTGATCTTCCATCAGGCTGCTCATCCAGCCGTCATCGACCGCTTGATGGTGAAGCCGTTCAAACCGGCCATCCGTATTTGAGACGGCACCACGGCCCTTGCGGGCGCGATTGGGCAGAATATCGGTATCGATTGCCGGATCGGTCCAGCCATCGCCCGGCAGCAAAGAGGGATCCTGTTCCCGAATATGGATGTTGGAATGACGCATATCCGGAACATAAAGAACAAATAGGGAACATTCAAGCGATTTCAGATACCCGAACCCGGACTGAGCGGTCATGCAGTCTGCCTTTTCCGGGCCATTTTTCGATGTTCTTCTGTTCGATAAGAAAAAGACGAACAGGATAAAGGTGTTAGCAATGCGCGTCATGGTGACTGGCGGGGCGGGATTTATCGGATCAGCCCTGTGTCGTTATCTGGTTGCTGAACGTGGCTGGGAAGTGCTTAACCTCGACAAACTGACCTATGCCAGCGATCTGCGCAGTCTTGATACCATTGATCATCTGCCGAACTATCAATTCATCAAGGCAGACATTGCCGATCCGCTTGCGGTTGCGGCAGCCCTTCATGATTTCGGCCCGGATGCGGTGATGCATCTGGCGGCGGAAAGCCATGTTGACCGGTCGATTGACGGACCGGGCGCGTTCATCAACACCAATATCGTCGGGACTTACCATTTGCTGGAAGCGGTGGCTGCTTACTGGCGCGGGCTTGAGCCGCAGGATCGGGAACGGTTCCGGTTCCATCACATATCGACCGACGAGGTATACGGGTCGCTTGGCCCCGATGATGGCCTGTTTACCGAACAAAGCCCGTATCGGCCCAATTCCCCCTATGCCGCCAGCAAGGCATCGTCGGACCATCTGGTGCGTGCGTGGTGCCATACCTATGGCCTGCCGGTGGTGATCAGCAATTGTTCGAACAATTATGGTCCGTTCCAGTTTCCCGAAAAATTCATTCCGCTGATGACCATCAATGCCCTGCGTGGCAAGAAGCTGCCGGTTTATGGCGATGGCCGCAATATCCGCGACTGGCTGCATGTTGATGATCATGCGCGTGCGCTGGCGATGATTGCCGAGCAGGGTAAGGTCGGGGAAACCTATAATGTCGGCGGGCGGAACGAGGCGCGCAATATCGATATCGTGCGCCAGATATTCGATCACGTTTGCGAACTGGCCGATGACGTGCCGGTTACGAAATTTGACGATATTGTTGAATTCGTCACCGACCGTCCGGGGCATGATCATCGTTATGCGATTGATGCGACAAAGATCGAAACCGAACTTGGCTGGAAAGCGACACATGATATTGCATCGGGCCTGCGCGAGACGGTGCAATGGTATATCGACAATCGCGACTGGTGGCAGTCGATCCTTGATCACAGATACGATCTGCAACGGTTGGGGCAGGGCTGATTTGACCTGCTTTTGCGGTTAAGGGCATGCGATGTATCGATACAATCGCGCGCTTGCCGGTTTTTACAATCCATCTATAGTTTCGTGGCCACCCTTTTTATGGAGCCACGCCGATGGATTGGACACAGTTTATCAGCTTCACACTTGTTACGGCCCTTCTGGTGATGTCGCCGGGCCCCAATGGCGTTCTGATTGCCAAAACCGTTCCGACATCCGGCCGTGCGGCAGGCTTTGCCAATGTTGCCGGTTTCGTGACCGCCTTTTACCTGCATGGCACATTGTCGATTTTGGGGATCTCGGTGATCCTTGTGCAGTCGGCACAATTGTTCATGATGGTGAAGATTGCCGGTGCGGCATATCTTTGCTGGGTCGGGTTCAAGGCGCTGCGCGAGGCATGGCGCGGGGTTAAAACCGTTGCCGAAGTCGCCCCGGCCAAACGCCGCAGGACGCTTCTGGTGGCGTATGGCGAAGGGTTCCTGACCAATGCGCTTAATCCCAAGGTATCGATTTTCTATCTTGCGGCATTTCCGCAATTCATTCCGGTCGGCGAGGGCGCGATTACATCGGCCTTCATGCTGGTTTGTGTGCATGCGAGCATCAATGTCATCTGGTTTTCGACCATGATTATTCTGTTGTCGCGCCTGAGCGGGATGGCACGCAAC